>JAFAQT010000363.1 GCA_019246215.1 Verrucomicrobiota bacterium | reverse complement strand
TAGCACGCCAGAGGAGTTCGACCGCGTCACCCACGTCAACCTGCGGGGTGTCTGGAGTTGCATGAAACACGAACTGCGCCAGCTGGAACGCCGGGGCGGCGGCGCGATCGTCAACTGCTCCCTCGTGGGTGGCCTCACGGGAGCCCGGGCATTTCGTCCTATATCGAGTCGAAGCATGGGGTCATCGCGCTGACCCTGACCGCGGCGCTCGAACATGCCGCCAAAGGCACCCGCGTGAACGCGGTCTGTCCGGGCCGGATCGATACGCCGATCGCCCGCGCGGTGGCCGATTGGGACGAGAAGAGATTCGAGGCGTTGTCAAAATCCGCGCCCGTCGGCGGAATCGCCAAGGCCCAGGAAATCGCGTGGGTGGTGCTTTGGCTGTGCAGCCCGGGAGCGAGCTATGTAGTCGGGCACGCCCTGGTTCGTCGACGGTGGGCAGACGGGAGCCGACTTGACGCCGGCCTTCAACGCTGACGTCCGAGCATATGTCGTTCTCGCCAGGCATTTAGGCGGACTTAAAATTCGTTGGACCGAAAGGTCCGTGCAGGTTCGAGCCACCATCGGCAGATGCTTACCTGAATGCTTGGCACCTGGTTCGGAGCTGGTTGAGGTGAGGACCTTTGCGTGTTCCGAATTCGATCTTTTCAGGGACTGCTGCTGTGCCGGCGTCTGGCGCGCTTTTTCTGAGTCCAAGGGAAAAGATACCACAGGCCAAAGAACATCAGGACCGTACCAAGACCGACAACCACGCCTAGGGCCGAGTTGTTCAGGACAAATCGAGTGAGCAGGAAAATATCTATCGCAACGCTCAGCATGAATGGAAGCATGGCGCACTCCAGAAAACGGGAAGCAAGTTCGACAAAATGGCGCGAAACCATTCCTCTCTCCGCGATTCGATGATACGCGGCGGGGGCCATGATAAGGGCAATTGCCACAGCCAGCAAAATGAGAGCAAGTAGATGAAGCATTTGCTCCGTATGCGTGAGATCTTGGAAACGATTATTAAAGATAGCAATAAGTTGGAAACCAAAAAATGCCTGGATCCCGGGAAGGACCATTCTGGCTTCTTCGATCACCGTTCTTGTTTCCTCTTCGAGGCTCGCTGGCCGAGCTGGGACGTGTTGATATTCCGATGGCATTCTGGGTTTTCGTCTTATTCGCTCGCAATTCCTACTAAAAAACGATCTCGAGGTCTTTATAAGGTCTCGCAGCCAACCCCGCGCGAACAAGAAGAACAATTCTAAATTTTATGTCCAAACCGGTCAAAGTCACCGAAGTGCTGCCGCATTCGGAAACCGGCCAGTGATCGCATGAACCCCAAAAATAGGACGACGGAGATTCATCGGCGAAGCCTTGTCACCGGAGGTTTTCCAACGCAGATTTCCGACGCAAAACACTACTATGAAAACGGCAAATGAATTTGACGACCAAGAATCAGTGCCAGTGCCCGATAATCATGTACTCGCGATTGTTAGGGATTCAGATGAAGCAAGAGCAATTGTCGAAACACTTAACGCGAACGGCTTCTCTCCTGAGGAAATTGGCATCCTAAAAGGGACGGCGGATGCTGAGAAGCTAGATGCGGCTACGGGGAAGAAAGGTTTCTTCGCGAAAATGGTAACCTCAGGAATCGATATGGGTGATAGGGACTCGGAGTACTTCAAACAATATCGTAACGCTTTGTTGGAGGGTCGATCTGTCTTAGGAGTTGTGGCAAAAAACGAACAGACGCGGAATACAGCAAGACAGATTCTCAAGGAGCGTGGTGCTGCTTTCATTACTTTTTTTGGCCGTTTTGTGACAGAAGTTTTGGAAGCCTAGTGCATGGTCTCATAAGCGGGAGACCTACGCCTCGGCGATTTGGCCGATTGCAAGACGCGCGCGACGAGCATACTTGGATTTGTACGTGAAAAGCGAGCAACGCAGAAAATTGCCAAAGCGCCCTTGGCCCTCCGGGTTGAGTTGAAAAGGGTTCGTCTGCAGTCCAATCGGGTGCGGCTCGCAGGGTCGGGTTGCAGATGGAGCGGCAACACTCAGACCGCCAAAGCCGCGTTGCGGCTTATTTACTGGCCTGGTTGTGGGATTCGATAAACCACAGAGCTTTATCGCTCGCCCGTGAAACCTGGGTAAACAGGTCGGAAGTATCTTTGTCGCCCGCCTTGTCAGCGGTTTCGATTGCTTCTCGAACCGCCTTCCCGAAAGCCGCGTAAGAGTCCGAAAGCG
>JAFAQT010000231.1 GCA_019246215.1 Verrucomicrobiota bacterium | reverse complement strand
GTAAAATCTGTTAACAAAGTGATTAAGGCAAAACATCCGCATGTGGCCATGATCCTTTGGGGTTTTAACAGCGCTTACTATTCTTGGGGGATCCTCGCAAGCGGAGGGGGCTACGTATTCAGCGCAAGCGGCAACCACTACAATGCTAAAGACGTCGGAGTAGCGAATTCGGGTGCGGTCGAAGAATTGTGTCAGATTCTCGCGCTGATCCAGGCCGGAATCCTGCCAAAATCTATCACCTGCAGCAGGGTAAAGAGCGAGATCTGTCGTGGTAAGGCTGCGATGATTATATCCGGTTCGTGGGCCACGGGAGAACCGAGGCAAAGCGGTGTCACATTTTGGCCTGGCACCGATCCCCGGGGTCAATGGCAAGCCTGGACGGCCGTTCGTTGGGGTCTCAACAGCGTACCTCAAGCCGCTCAAGTTCGAATATCCATTTGCCTCAATATTTATCGAGCATTCCCTTCTCAGGTATGAAGGGGCTTACAGCAATGGACGAGGGCAAGCCGATCGGAGTTCCTGCGCTGCAGTCAGTTTACCGGAAGATGGCAAACGATAACTCTCTTCTGAAAGGGTTAAATGTTTCGATCTCGAACGAAGTTATGCCCAAGATTCCCCAGATGGGCCGATTCTTCAGCGCAGTGGGCAGCGCCCTGCAAATCGCGGCGCAGGGCCGGGCTTCCCCTCAAGAGGCACTCAACGATGCGGCAGCAGCCTTGCGGTTCGAGTGATGTAGTTTCCACATGATGTGTCAGCATCAGTGGGGAGCCTGCATGTTCACAAATCTCTCCAGAAATAAATGGTGCCGGGCGCTAGCGCCGGCGCGGGCAAGGGCTAATAAAAGAATTATTTATGCCGAATGAAATAGAGGAGCAAACTGGACCAAAAGCCAGCACATCTGCGCCTAAGCGTCGCATAAGAGTGGGGATTGTTGGCTGCGGGGAGGTGACGCAAATAATGCATTGGCCGAGCCTGTTCCAATTATCGGATCGGTTTGAGGTCACCTCGCTATGCGACGTGAGTCCGGTGATTTTGGAGCAATTGGGGAAGTTTTGGAATGTGGCAAGCCTGACCACAGATCACCGAGAGTTGGTGACCAGCGATGGTGTAGACGCGGTGCTAGTCGCCAGTCCCAATGCCTTCCACGCCGAGGTGACGCTGGACGCGGTAGCTGCTGGGAAACACGTGCTCGTCGAAAAACCCATGTGCATTGCCCGTAGGGAAGCGGAGCAGATTATCGCCGCACAAAAGAACAGAAACGTGGTGGTGCAAGTCGGCTATATGCGCCGCTACGCGCCGGCTTTTTTGGACGGATGCGAGGTAGTCAAAGCGATGCCGATAATTAAGTTTGCTCGAGTTCGCGACTTTCTTGGTCTCAACTCATTAATTGTTAACCCTACATCCCGCGTCATTCGCGATGAGCAGTTGGCGGAATCGGTGAAGAATGACGCGAAGCTGCGCGACGAGGCGTTAGTGGACGAGGCCCTGGACGGCAAACCGTCGCCCGATCTTCGGGAGGCATACGCAGTCATGCTCGGGCTCAGCAGTCACGACCTTTCCGCGATGCGCGAACTGCTTGGTACACCCAAAAAGGTGCTTTTTGCAGCCCAGCGCGGCGGCGGTCGGTACTTGGCTGCGGCCTTCGATTACGGTCCGTTTGTCTGCCAGTTCGAAACCGGTATTGACAGAATCGCGCGGTTCGACGCCCACCTTGAGGTGTACGGAAGCCAAAAGGTAGTCCGGATACAATTCGATACGCCCTACGTGCGAAACTCGCCTATCCGGCTCTTCGTAACGGAAGATAACGGTCGCGGAGGAGTGACAAGCCTGAATTCAAATCCCGCCTGGGGAGACCCGTTTGTGGCAGAATGGAAAGCGTTTTACGAAAACATCACGCAGAACAGGGCCCCGAAAACCGGGCCGTCAGATTTTGTTTTTGACCTTGAGCTGTTTGCCGAAATGGCGCGGCTTATGCAGAGGCCATGATATTGCATTCGAAGTTTAAAAAGAACGCAGCAGTCTTGGTTCCGGTAAGAACGAGCTGAACGTATGTTTCGCAGTGGCGGTCCCGCAATTTCAGAATCTTGACCTTGACCTCCGTACGCTAAAAAGCGACCAAGAGGTAGACCGCGAGAAGTCGTTCCCGGAAGCATCTGCTCTCGCTTTATGGGTAAGCCAACCATTCTAATCGATCCGCAACCCCGCACAATGGACATGATCTTCCAGCCCGCGGCCCAGAAACGGCTTTCGGAAATCGCTGATCTCACCGTTTTCGACTCGGGCCCAATGCCGGCAGAGATGCTCGAAGGGAATCTGCCCCAGGCCGATATACTTATTGGCCAAACTGACCTACCGCGTGAACGTCTGCAGCAGGCTTCCAAGTTGCGTGCGATCTTTAATGTGGAAGGCAATTTCCTGCCGAATGTCGACTACGATTATTGTTTATCCCATGGCATTCGTGTGCTTATCGCCAGTCCCGCATTCGCCGTTCCGGTGGCCGAAATGGCCCTGGCGTTCGGGCTCGACCTAGCGCGCGGTGTTACCAAAAACGATCGTGCTTTCCGCGCTAGAGCTGAGGTCTATGGGCTTCAGAGCAACAAGGATTCCTTTCTTTTTACTGGCTGTCGCGTGGGCATCATTGGTTTCGGCGATCTTGCCCGCGCCTTTCGTGCCTTGCTGCGTCCTTTCCGTTGCTCGGTGAAGGTCTACGACCCCTGGTTGCCCGAGCGGGAGTTGCTGCTGCAGGATTGCACCCCGGCGGGGTTAGACGAGATGCTTTCCTCTTCGGATGCGGTCTTCGTCTTCGCAAGCGTGACGGCCGAGAACCAGGGATTTTTGGGAGCTCGGGAGTTCGCGCTGATCCGGCCGGGAGGCGTCTTCATTCTGATGAGCCGGGCGGCCCTTGTCGATTTTGAGGCATTGACTGCAGCGGCGGCATCGGGGCGTCTGAAAGTGGCGACCGATGTCTTTCCAGACGAGCCGTTCGCGCACGATCATTCGATCCGAGACTTACCGGATGTTTTGCTGTCGGCGCATCGTTCCGGCGGCATTCAAGAAGCGTTTTACGAAATTGGC
>JAFAQT010000361.1 GCA_019246215.1 Verrucomicrobiota bacterium | reverse complement strand
AGTCCTCGATATCAGCTTGCACAATCCTAGCCACTTTCGTAGATCCGAACTCCTCGCAGATTACCTTCAGGTAAGAGCGATACTGTGTAAGCGTCCTTTCCTTACACCCCACGTTCTTGCGACTTGCGATGAATTCGTCCTCCAGTTCGGAGAAATTCTTTGCACCTGTAGGGGAGCCTGGAACTTGATCCAGTGATCAACCACGGCAGTAAGAGACGTGTCGTATTCCCCCAGACGATCGAATGCTGCCCGAGCCTCGGTCAGTGATCGTGTGTTAACGAGAAGAGCTCCGAACCGTGTTTTGCTCTCTCGTCGAGAAGCCTTTCAACCCATTGAACGGCTTTTGAATAGTTGGCAAACCTGCGAACGATTGCCTTGTCTCCGGTAAACCTTTTCCCTAGCCTGACTCCATGCGCCGATTTGTTCCTTATAGAAATTTGCGCCGAGGATTTCTTTAACTCGGGCCATATCGAATTTGATCGGAATATCAAATGCGAATCCAAAGGCTCTGTAAATAGGCAATTTTTAGCTAAGTTTTGCGTTATCGAGGAGAAATGTCAGGCTCATAACCTGAAGGTCGTAGGTTCAAATCCTACCCCCGCAACCAATTTGAGACCCTGCTTAACGACGGGGTTTTCTGCTTTAAGCTCCTTATTCAAGCCTCTTGCTTGGGGAAGAGGAGTCGTCCAAACGCAGTTATTGGAGACCGGGGTTATGCTGCATCGGATTTGATTATTGGCAACTATTCTTGAGTATTTTGGTCGATTTCTTGCCAGAAACGCGATAACGATTTCGCGCAGACAGAAGGCGCGTTACGAATGTACCACTGGTAAATGTAATAGGTCCAAACCGGACTGAAAGCGGTGAGCTTCCCAGCGATTCCAGACATGAAACATGAAACTGGCCAACAGAGCTGTTAAGGCGATTCCCAGCATACGGCGGAGAAGCATTTGCGGAGGGTCCTGCCGCGGGTGCGATGCAAAGATGCAAAATGCTCTTCAATTTTCAATTAAGAAGGGATAGATCTCAGCTCTGGTCGTGCTACCCAGAACACTGTTGGAAAATCTACGCCGATCCTCGCGCCTGACGCGTTGGCCTATTCACCCGTGGTCCGAAGGCGAAGAGCCTCTTCGAGTGAAATCGCCTGTGTTGCTGCCAAGCGTACAGCCTGTTCGAACAGCGTCTTTTCGCCGCGTGCGCTCATCAAAGTGCGAATATCTCGAGGCGATTTCTTTTTGGTAATCGCTTCCTCGATTTCCTGATCGACGATCAGTGCTTCAAAGATCGCGCTTCGGCCTATGTATCCTTTCCCTTGACACTTTGGGCAACCGGTTCCTCTCAGAAGTGTCGTAGCCTCTTCGAGCCATTCAGCTTTTATGCCGGTTACGCTCAGATACTCACTGCCGGGAATTGGTACTTCCTCCGGACACGCGGGACACAACCTTCTTACCAGACGTTGATGGACGCCTATCTTCAAAACCGATGCTGTATAGGGGACTGGAACCCGGAAGTATTCGAGCCTGGCGGGGATATGTGCTGCGGAGTTGGTGTGCAAGGTTGAGATCACCCTGACCGCCGTGTTGAAGATCCCGATGAGACCCTCGCCAGTTTCAGCATCTCGAATCTCTTGCAATACTGCTATATCAGGGGCGCGCCGGACCAGTGAGCGCACAAAATCGGGAAACGTGTAGCGTCCTCCCTCACTGATTTCGTCCTGGGTTGTGTGTGGAATGACTACTTCAATCGGGCATTCGCCGGTAATGATGTTCATTCGGCTGGCAGGTTGTTCCTTCAGGATAGAGTAGATAGTCGTCGATTTACCGGATCCGGCCGGACCGGTTAAAATCATTAAACCTTGCGGCCCTCCCATGAATTCCCGAATCGCGCCGCAAAGGTAAGTCGGCGTTCCTAATGCCTCCAGGCTCGGAATGGAATTGACGTCTGGTTGGATCCGCAAAATGGCGGTTTCCATATTGAAATTAAAAGTCGTATTGATTCGAAACAGATATTCTCGGTGCTCGTATTCGCGCCGGAACTGCCCGTCTTGAGGCCTTTCAGTCCTGGAGGTATTAAGCCTGGCCTGCGTTTTTAAGTAACTTAAAAGGTTCTGTCCCATTTCGCCAAGCACTACCGGCTCTGTCCAATCTCCGTCCTGCTTGAATTTTATCCTGAGTGTCCGATCGGCCGAAACGCTCTGAAACAAAACATCGGAGGCCTTGCAATCGATAGCCGATGCCAATGTTATTTCCACGACGTCCTCCGGTTGCCGATTTGCAACATTCCTTTGCAGGCTCGGCAAATCGATCTTTTTGGGCTTCCGCGCACCGATGGATTGCCCGGGTTCAATCCGCACGGCCTCCGCGAATTTCTTGATATTCGCGGTATCGCTGGCAACCCGAGTAGTCCATTCTTTAATCAATTGCTGATCGGCGAAAACTTCGCTGAATATTGTGCCGCGGGTATGTAAACCTTGTGAAATAACCGCCTTATCTTGCGGCGACAGCGGCCTTGGAACCGCCAATGTTAGAAATGGCTTATTCCAACTGAGGGGAACGATGTTGAACAATTGCATTCTCCCCAGACCAAATTCTTGTATCAGAGCGCGATCGGCGACAAATTGACGCAAATCGATCCATGGTCGGGAATTTTTGTTCGAGCGCTCCAACGCTATCCGGTCCATTATTTCTTTGGGAATTCGCGAAACCGTTCTGAGAGGTTGCCGAGCCGTTGCCAAAAACTTGCGGAGCGCTCCCGGATCGGCCCACAAACAGGAGACACGGCGCGCGCCAAAGAACTCGTTGAGCGCAGCGGAGTAGGGCGTTCGCATCTCGAGTTCCAAGCCCGGAATCCAACTCACCACCGTCACTTCGTCAGCCACAGGATCGCAGGCTCCAAATCTATAGGAGATCGGGACGATTGGGACAAGTACCGGCGGAATATTGATCTGTTCGACAGCCGCTGGAAAGTAGCTTCCGAAATCGATCGCCGTCGGCGCCATCTGGCGGTTGGAGCGGAAGATGCTGACAAAGAGCTCGTGACTTGATTTTGCAGCATTTGCCTCCCCCTGATTACTCTCGACTAACAACTCGTAGAACGAGCGCTGTTGCCATGCTTCTTCGAGAGTTTTACTCTGGGAAAGCAGCTCTATGTAGTGGAGAACCTGTCCCTTGGTAAAGTCAATTTCTGCGTTCTCCAAATTGAAACCCTTTGTCAATACGGTCTGAATCAGAATGCTCAGCGGGTCAGTTATCCGGGCTTGGTCGGAGCGCCGTGGATCTTCGTTCGACATGGAGACTAGATGGTTGGAACCTTTCACTGACTCACCGGCACCACAGACACGCTTTTGGCCGTAATGGAGGCAGCTTTCCGTACTCCCTGGTCATTGAATCCACCTTCGATGGCGATCGCAAGAGGGCTCACGATTGCCAAACCGTCGGGAAGATTGCTAGCCTTTGTGAGAAGCACAACTGCATTGAAATTTGAGGATGAAATATAGAAGCTGTTTCGACCGGCCGACGGAGGTGCCTTTGACACATTGAAGATTATTACGGGCCTGTCGGGATTATGCCGAGAATAGTAGTAGCTAAAAGCGCGCTTTTCTTGCGAGCTGACCGCAGCGCCAGAAACAGTGGTAACACTGATCTCTCCATTGTTCTCCAAGACGATCCGACTACACTGGCGCCAGAGCTCCTGTTGAGCGATTGGTGAGCTTGGGGAACTACTGGAGTCCTGAGCTGTCAAGCGGTTGAAGTCGGCTGCTTCGACTGTGGTCATGGGCAGATCACGGCCGCTTAAAATCGTAGAGCGAGCTATGCCGCGCGACATTGCGAGCCAATCATTATCGATCGTCGAGGCAACGGGGAAGCTGAGCTGGGGTTCACTTGGCCCGGACTGAGCAAGAAGAGATCCATTGTTTGCCAGACTTACGTTACCGCCGGCTGTCACCGGGTAAATCGAGATATACTCTCCTCCCGAAATTACTAAGTCGCCTTCTGAATGGATCCGGCCAACGATTGGCATGAGCGGGGCCTGCACTGGGAAGCTTGCCGACGAGGAAAAGAGGGTAAATTCAGACACTGGAATTTGACGCACGCTGATCTCCGGAGTGAGCGTGAGCGAGGGTAAACTGAACCGTTCAGCGGTCGCGTTAGGGAGCGTGCTGTAGGCGTTAGCCGTCACGATAAAGCTGTTCACGACCGCCGCCAGTCCGCGGAAGGGGTCGTCCGGAGCGCTCAGCCTCTCGATTGCATTGTGGGTCTGCGTCGCGGATATCTGATTGGCTGGCGCCCGGGCCCAGAGCTCGAGGTTGTAGTAGCCGGGTTCCTTGGATCCGTGTGCCTGCTCCAGATTGATGCCAAGGTTCGCGACATCGAACCGTGCTTGCTGTCGAAACTGCTGGACGGCTGATTGCCGAATAGCTTCCAAACGAAACTCGGTACCGGCAACGGCGCGGTCCCGGTACTGGATCTTTAACGCTCTTTCTCTGCCGGCATTCGCTATCTCGAACAGGGCTCCTCCAATGAGGCCGAGAACAACTACTGCAGCGAGCAGGACCGCAAGGACGTTTCCGTTGACACACCTGCTGGCTTTAGCGGGGCGGTGATTGCAGTCAACGCATCCTGAGAGGGTTTCCATATGCCTCGAAGTCCAGTCGTTCATAGGTGCTCTGAACGTTCCAATGCGCTTGAACCAATCCTAAATCTTGTCCAAAGAGGGTTGTATGCCCCAGAGAGTACACGACGTGATTCAACAGCGAACGTCGTTCACTGAGGCTGTTCTCGTAGCGGGCAAGCGTCTGCGCTAGCGGATCGTATTCAAACAGTTCCGTGATTAGCGTACCGTCTGGCAATTGATCTTCAAAAACCAGGAGATTACCCGTTGTGGTGATGTTCCTCCCGGGATCGGCGAGGTAGGCTGCCCGATTGGGGTAGACCATCCAATCGATGGCAGCTTTTCCTGTCTGCGTAAAACTGGATGCGAACCGTTCAGACTCGTCCGAAGCGCGTGTCACCTCGATCATGATGTAGCTGCGTTTCAGGATACCGGTGAGCGTCTCAGTGATTGTTCCAGTGGCCACGGCCGCGAGCAGCAATCCGATTAGCGCCTCAGGGAGAGTAAAGCCGCTCTGTGCGTTGATCCTAGATTTTGACTCGACTAATCGCATCCGTGCGAATTGTTTCCTGGCGACTATCCGTGGCCGTTGGTCCCGGATTGGTATAATAGGTGAGCGCTAATACGATTTGTTTTGCCTCGTCTGGTGTACCAGCATTTGTCGTCGTAACCGCCGCCGTCACACTGAAGGGATAGATATCCTGGTATTGCTTCGTGGTAGGATTCAGCGGATGAAGCAAAAAGCCAGAGCGGACCTGGTTGCCGTCGGTCGGCAAAAGGTCATAGGGCACATAGGCAACGTAATCGCTACTTTCGCGGAGAATTTGGGAGACGCGCGCGTCAATTCTAGCCTTGTTGCACTTGTATTCAGCTAGTCGCCAGAAATTAATAGCGCCGACCATTACGGTGGATACTACCAGAATAGCAACCAATGGATCAACAAGAGCAAACCCACCGAGAGGTCGCTTTCCGTGGATTGATAGCATTTTCATGGAGGCGGGTGTCCTATCGATCGCAGAGGACATGTGTGGATTACTGCGATCGATCGGTTTTAAAAGGATTCCTTTGAACTTTGTGTGTCCCTTGCTGAAAATAAACTGCGCGCTTGCCGGTGGGCTGTTTGCCTTCGGGCGCGGAGGGTATGGGAGGAGGTTCCCCAGGTAGATCGGCGAGGTTCTGCACGGAGCCAACTTCATCTGGCCCGACGCGATCGTTGCGTTTGAACGTTCCCTTGATGATTCTCGGCCAAACGATAATGATAAGGTTTGTTCGGTCCCTGTTTTTCTGCCGCGTTTGAAAGAGATAGCCGAGAAGTGGAACTTTGTGTAAACCGGGGACTGCATTGGCCAAGTAGTTATCCGCGTCTTGGGTTATTCCACCGATAACAGCAGCCTCACCACTTTTGACTTCGACATCCGCAGTTACGGACCTGGACGATATCACCGGTACGGTGGTAGTGGTGCCCGGTTGCGCAGAAGAGGTTCCTGTTTGCGTTGAGAGCGCCGGGTTAATCTTCATATCGATGATTCCATTCGCCAAGATTCTAGGAACCACATCAATTGTCAGGCCGGTCGTAAAGGTAAAAGGGGTAGTTGTTGCCTGGACATTAGCTGTCGCGGCAGTTTGCACAAAAATAGTTTGGTTAGTTACCGAACGGATCTGTACGGGCTCGCCTGTCCGTGTATAAGTAATCGGCGAGTTGGTCGACATTAATTTACCTCGCTGGGTCAACGCTCGTATCGTTGCCTGCACATTGGGAAATTGCAAAATCAAGCCGCTTTTAAAGAATGCACCTGCGATAGATTGTGAAAAAATGGAATTTGGCGGGGATCCGACGTTACCACTCAAGGAGAAGGTGGCGCCGTTTTGTCCGAGAGTATTGCTCCAATCCACTCCACCAAACAGGTCGTCACTGTTGCTGACTTCTACGACGTAGGTGTTGATCTGTATTTGGTTTTCCGGCTGATCCCAAATCCTGATCTGCGCCGCCAATCCTTCGTGTTCTTCAGGAGTGGCGTTGACCATCACCGAGTTGGTGGAGCGCTCAATCCAGAGGCGTTTTTCTTTAACTTCAGAGAGGGGATTGTCGAAGGGAAGACCGGACACAAATCTTGGAGCCGACTGTTCGGTCCCGGCGGAGTACAGCGTCTGGATGCCTCCATTCGCGCCAGCGTTAACTTCGGGTGCGCCTGCATAGGCGGCGGAACCGGGTTGACCGTTGCTAGTTGGTGGATATGCGGGGTTGCTGCCGGAAACCGGCTTGACCTGGATGCCCAGATACCCTGCCACAGCTTGCTTCAGGTCTTCAGCGCCCTGATACTGCAGCCTATAACGGCGGACCTCGTAATAGCTCGGCGCATTGATGTCGGACCGTGTGAGAGTCAATACATTCGTACCCCGCTTAAACACGACCTTAAAACCGCGGGCACTCGCTACGGCATAGAAGGCTTGCACGGGCGTCATGTCGGTCAAGATGACAGAAATCCGCTCTTCAGGGTTGATGCTGGGCTCAATGTAATTGATCTCAGCTTCTTCCGCGAGGACACGAAGCACCGTTCCAACCGGCTGATTTGTAAACCGATGGGTACGAGGTTTGTTTGGGTCAGCCACTGCTTCGCTCTGCTGCTTCTCTTCACGGTCTCTAAGAGCGTTTTGGAGATTATCAAGCGCTGAGTTCTCCGGAATAGGTGTGGGCGAGACGCCTTCTAAAGGTTCTGGTGAAGACTCCGGCCCTGGTGCCTGTTGACCCCCAGCCAAAGTCGCCAACAGAGGTGCGACGATTAATCCCCTGATGAGGAGGGTTTTAAAACTCACGGTTTTTTCTCCTTCGGTTTTCGTTCTAGTTTAAGCAGGTTCACCGTATCATCTCTCTCCAAAGGCATTTGGCAGATCGAGGCTCTGAAACCTGGAAGCATAAAAGCGACACCCAGAGGGCTAATCCTGCCTACTTCAATTGCGATCGAGTTCTCCGCAGTTCTTGTGAGCTTTAGCCCGAAACTTTGCGCTAGCTGATCTAGCTCACGCAGACTTTTCTGATCCACTTCGAGCGGGATTGTATCTCCTTGACGAAAAGCGATGCCGTTGATTACGGCAATGGCATCCGGTTGTCGGCCATCGGTGCTTAGTCCACCAACGGATAATTGCTCGTTGATGGACGCCGTGAGTTTCTCCAGGAATCTGCGCATCAAGTCTTCGCTTGCCACTCCGGCAATTTCCACTCTCTCATTCAAGAGAGTTGTCGGCGCTCGCGCGGAAATAAATGGGTCGCGTTGGGAAGGGAGATAATTGTAAATTTCGACGTCTGGTAAATCCGCTTGGGCGTAAAGACTGACCGCACTGGCAAAGAGGAGGAAGAGTATTCCTATTTTCATCGTATCGTCGAAGTAAACACTCGAACCGTTAGCCTTGCCTTGAGAGCAGTTGGACGAAGCGAAAAAGGCTCCGCGGTCTTCGGCCGTATCACTTCAAAATGGTCAATGAAAAGGAATACGTTGGAGTTTTCCTCTTGCGCAATCAACGGCACTAATCGGTGAAACTCCAATTGGTTAGAGCCAAGCTCATACCCGATGCTCGCCTCGGGTCTCACTGCGGTGGATGGCACGGCTGCGAACCCTGCTTTCAGAAGATCCTGAATGACCATCGGCTCTGCAACATTCTGACCAACGCCCCTACCCAAAGCGGGAAGCTGCTGCGCATTTTGGGGAGTGGACGTTGGTGAATCCTGGATCCTGAGATAGAGGCCATTAATTCGAACTGAGGCTGCCCTCAGATCCATAATTTTGCGCAAATCCAGCGCATTCTGGCTTGCGCGTCGAATGTTAGTTAAGTAAAGCTCTTCATTGGAGCGGTGCCAGCTGTAAATCCAATACATTTCGACGGCAAAGAGCGCCAGAATGCCAATGGCCAGCCAGATCGCAGAGTGCGGTTTTGGTGTGTCGTTTTGTATTGCCGTTGCAATCATAGGGAATTCTGTGAGGCTATCTTTGTTACGCCCAGACCGAAGTAATTTCCGTTAGTCGGAGCGATAAGCGTGATCCGAAAGGTTTTGTAGCGTTCCCCTGCGATAATGCTCCTATCAGCGATCTTGCTTTCGGGAGGCAGACTGCGAAGAAGCGCCTGGGCGAACTCGTTGTAAGCGTCTGCGTGTGTGGACTGGAGGCCTTGCTCGCCCTCCATCGATATGCGGATTTGTTGAGGTATGCGAAAGAGGCCCGCCTCGATTTGGAGAGGTTGGAACGCTTCGGCATCGACAGTTATTTTGGACACGGTTAGATCAGGAGAGGCGAGCTGTTCAATTTTGCCGAGCACCGCGCTAATTGGCAGACGAGCGCGGAGTATCGGTGCTAAATCCTGGATGCGCTTTAATTTTTTCTCGGTGTCCGCTAGCGCCTTGTGCTCGCTGCCAATTTTCGCCGCATCCGCAGCCAATTGAGCGGCTCTTGACTGCCTCTCTGCACCAACCTGTCGTTCATAGACAAGCCAGATTACGGCAGGCACCTGTGCTAGTAGGAAACAGAAGAACACAAATGCGGCGAAGCGGTACGCCGGATCATACCGAAACACTTGACTGGCCAGGACTTCTTGGGATATCAAATGAGGTTTCATTGTTGTGTAAGCCAATTAAGCAAATGAGCAAGGGGCCGATCATGTTTGATTCTCTTGCCGTGACCCTCTTGCAGCGAGAGAGACTCACCGCTGATCTTTCGGATATTCTCTTCCTCGATAATAACGAGGTCTTCCGGCATGCTACGCCATTCCTCCGTATCGTTTAGAGCCCAGAGATAGCGCACCGGGCTTTCCAGCCCGAGATCGTCAATCTCGCGCTCCAGAACCGAAAATGCATCAGAAGCAGTTTCTTCCTGGGAAATGTAGATCAAGCTGCGCCGCCTGAATGCGGCGCTGACAGCGCCCTGGTCAGTCGCGACTACGATGAGAGAGTCCCGATCTTCTGTCATCAGCGTATTGTTGCACCAGGCTAAAACCGCAATTGGCAGCGGCAGGATAGCGATGAGCGAAGCTCCTTGGGTCTGTGACCAGGACTCGAAGCTAGCGCACAGTTCATCGGCCATGCCAAAGATCACCAATGGCTCGTCAATTCGCGGATTAGTCTCAGCCCCGAGACCGATCTCTCGGTTAAGAATAGCCCAGCGAAAGGGCGTTTGTTCAGGCCAACTCCCGAAAATCTGTTGTGGATTTTCTTGCATTTCCTCCAGGGCGGTAGCGACGCTTTTCTGGCGCAATCGCTCAAGTGTGCTGACATCAAAGAATCGATCTTTTTTCTCGGCATCGACGATAAAGAGGTGTTTGACGTTTTTACGCAGCCGGTATCTGGATGTTAGTTTACGCGATAGAGTCCGCGATCCCTGACCAGCCGAAAGGGACGATTGGCCATTAGCAAGGGGCGGCGAATCGTTATCCTTCTCCAGAGAAATTTCGTAACCAACTCCGCCACGCACACCCGCAGCTAGGGCCTCAATCTGCTCGTGGCCGATAAAAAACGCTAGCGTCGGCTCTTTCGTCGAGCACAAACCGCCGGCTAAGTAATGTGTAACAGGCATTTCTCGGAAGAAGGTTGTTATATCTTTAAGCATTTCCCGCTAAAGATTGTTGTACAATTCGATCAATGGCCCATAAACCGCAGAGGCGATTACTCCGATCAGGGCAGCCAAAAACACGATTATGAGGGGCTTTGCCACGATTTCGGCACGCCCGATCGCGTTATCGAGATCCCGATTCATCACCACCGCCAGGCGCTCAAGCATGGCCACATCGGCACCGGTCTCTTCCAAGACCCTGAGGTACTCTAGGGTGCGCTGTCCGAGAATGTCGACTTCCTCAGCAAGAGCCACAGCGAGCGGTTCACCAATTGCTACACGACGGTAGGTGCGCGTTATTGCGGCTCTGTAAGGATAGCACCAGCTGATCGCTTGCAGGAGCAGCAAACATTTTAGGCTGTCTACTTTGGCTTTTTTGAGCGTGGCAAGTGTTTGGATGAAGTTAGCCCGGATCGAAACTAAGGCCAGATTTCCGATAAAGGGGATCTTCAGGATCCATATATGAAGCGACGGCGTGCGCCTGATCAAAGCTGGAAGCCGGGTTAGCGAGAAAATCAGGCTCGCGATTCCGATCACATATACCAGCGGATATGTTCCCATGAATTTTCCTGCCTCGATCGTCAGCTTGGATTGCCAAGGCAAATCGCCTTTAAAGTATTCCAGTACCTTTCCCAGCTGTGGAAGCGGTCCCGTAGCCAGCTGGAAAACGATCACTGCCGCGATCGCAAGCACGATGACCGGGTAGATGGAAATAGAGATTAACTTATCCCGAACCTTTTCGTCACGTGAGGTCAACTGGCGAATAGAAGCAAACGCATCTGATAAGGACCCCGAGTGCTCGCCCGCATCCACCAAACCGAGTGCGACTTTGTCAAATAGATTCGGGTATTGCCTTGCTGCCTCCCCTAAAGATTGGCCTTGCTGGAGTCTCTTAAACAGATCACCGGCGATCGGTTTGAGGGGATTATTTGAGCTAAACCAGTTTAGCAATCCGGAGGTTTTCTGCGAGGCGGTAATGTGCGCGATTTCCATCGCGCGCGCTGGGTCAAATCCCAGGGAAGAGGAAGATTCGAGTTGTTCGAAGAAAAGGACCTTGTCCAGCGGATTAATCTTTTTTTTGGCCAAGGGCGGCAATTTCCGATTCTCCAGAACGTCTACTACCGCTTGCTTACGCTCCAGCAGGTTGAGCATCAGATCCATCGGCGAGGTGGACGCGATCCGCTGTATCCGATACGGCCCCCCTTTCCGGTCTTGAAGAATCGCCGTAAATTGGCGCATAATCCACAAAACGTTTTATTGATACCGTTAGATGCCCTCTTTTAACTGAATCCCGCTAGATAAAATGGGCGGTTTCTATCTTTTTCTCTTTACAGGAACCGGTGTTGTACCGTTACGTCGTGCCCCAGCTCAGGAGATCACCCTCCGTCCGCGAATGTGATCATTTGCACGATCGGTTGCATGTCAGCTGATATGTGAGTCAAATCGACGTGTTTATCGATCGTCACTCCCGTCGCGAATGTGCCGTAGTTGGTGATTGTGCGCCCGGTGCCCGCAAGGAGTTGATTTTCGGCTGTAACGTTGACTCCCATAGCCGTAAGATAGGGCTCAAGGTTGGCAAACGTGGTAGGGGTGGTATCACTTACAGCCGGATTGTCCATGAGATAACGCGCCTTGGCGTCCTGGATTTCCCGCACGGCGTTACAAAGCTGAGTCGCTACGCTTTTGTCCCTTGCCCCCACGATGACCGAACTAATGCCGGCGGCTATCGAAGCGATGATCGCTACGGCGACAAGAACCTGGATAAGTCCCTCGCCCTGCTCGTCGAATCTCTTGGAACGATTGTAATTGTTATGTATTTTCATGGCCGAGGAGAACGTAAATTCAAATTGTTGTATTATTTGGTCCTAATCCTGGCAAGCTTTATTGCAGCGATCCGAGTGCTTTTACTTCCGCGATATCTACCTTTCCTGTTAGAGAAAGAACGAAGGGAGTTTTGTCAACAACGAAACAGTAACGGCCATCTCGCACAACTGCTTGTCTTTGTGAAAGTTCGCTCTCAAAGGAAGTTTCCTTTCCGGCGATACCATGGAAACCGCCATCCGCATCCTGTAATTCGGCTTCGACGCGGAGTTCATGATTTTCGACAATGATTGACCAATTCCCCTTTGATTCGAATCTGCCGCTGTCGGGATCGACACGACCGATGCCCGCAACTCTGCTTCCAGCCGCAATCAAGATCTTGCCTCCCGAGACTACATCCTCAGTTACCACCCCTTTTAACAAAATGCGATTTTCTCCCGCATTGCTTACCCCACCTTGCGTGCGACAATGTATTAACAAATGTTGGGAGGCCTCTGTTTTGTACTGCCCGTAACACGAAATCGAAAGCATCGTCTTAGGCCTCTGTTCGGTTGGCTCCTGTGACTCTGGAGGAACCTCGGTTGAGACTTCGATTTGGTCCGCGCACGGTGCGATCTCTCTAACACTGATCGGGGGATTGGGTAACATCGCATTCGATTGAATTTCTTTTGAGCTGCTTGCTGGATTCGGTAATAACGCGTCCGGTTGCGGTTTAAGGGATATACCGGGATTCTGTGCGATGGCAGCGGTGGAGGGAAGCTTCTCAGTGAGAATGTTCTCTTGAGCCTCTGCTGATTGACTTATTACGGTGGCCAATGAAACCGTCCAAGCTAAAAGGGGCCGTGCGAACATCATGCGAATCATATTAACTCTCGGCTTTTCTTCAATCAGATTGTTTCTCAATCGGGAGGCGTTTCCATCACTAACCTCCAGTCCTTGCATTGCAAGGGGCTGGCGGTTCTCGCTCTTCTTTTGCTGTTTGCAAGATCGTTGAACCCGACGCGATGCGGTCCGGGCACTCCAGCAACGGCTGGGTCAAAACTCGCGTTTGTTTTTCTTAACCTCTGGATGCCGAACCTGACGCTATCTTTCCCGGCTGAAGCATCGAATGCGTTTTCATTTGAGACTCGGCCTTGCCCGCTATGCTCCGGAGTGGGCGGAGCCCGGCTCTGCTTCGAAACACGATTGCGGATTTTGAAAAATGAAAGTTGTGGGGTGGAATTTTTGAAGCGTTCTGTATTTGCCATAACGCCAATTCTCTGTCGTGA
>JAFAQT010000368.1 GCA_019246215.1 Verrucomicrobiota bacterium | reverse complement strand
GGAGGAGTAGAAATACAACTCCGCGTCGAGAGCGCGCCTGATGTTTTCTGCAATTCGAAAGCCGTGCTGCTCGCCTTTGAACAGGAGGTACTCCAAGGGAAGACCCTTGCTCCGCAGGATGTTCACCATCATTTCAGCTTGGTTCCGTGGTACAATCGGGTCGTCTTCTCCCTGTAAGAAAATGACGGGTACTGACAGCTGGTCGGCAAAGTTAATCGGCGACCGTGCCTTGTAGGTCTCCTTTTCCTCGGGGTACCTGCCGACAAGCCACTCCAAATAACGCGATTCAAATTTATGCGTATCCCGTGCGAGAGACTCAAGATCGCAGACGCCATAGTAGCTCGCACCGACCTTGAAGAAGGTCCCGAAAACAAGCGCGCAGAGAGTCGTGTACCCGCCAGCACTTCCGCCGCTAATCGCGACGCGAGCAGGATCTGCCTTCTTGTTCTCAACGATGAACTTGGCAGCGTTGGTGCAGTCCTCGACATCCACGATGCCCCAGGTTTGGTGAAGTCGATTTCGGTATTCGCGGCCATAACCCGTGCTTCCGCCATAATCAACATCAAGGACCGCGTAACCACGAGTAGTCCAATATTGAGTGCGCAGGTCCAGCGTACTTGAAGCGGCGGCGGTCGGGCCGCCATGGCTCTTGACGATCAAGGGAGGCAATTCTTCCGGTGGAGCGGCAAATTCACAATTAAGAGGCGCATAGTACCAGGCGTAGACGTTTCCTCTCCCGCTCGGGAATTTGATGAGTGTAGGTGGCGAGAGGCACTCGCGTATATTCGGCCGGTCCGCGACATCGGTACACTGTTTCAAGACCTCTATCGTGATCGGATCTAAGGTGACCTTTACGATGGAGGAAGGTTTGTCTGGAGCGCCTCCTAGGAAAACGAGGAAATCGGAGCAAACCCGGAGGTTCGACACCTCCGTGTAGGGTAGGTCTAACGGGAAAAGTTGGTCGGCACGTTCCGAAAATATCGCGATACGGCTGCGGCCGGTCTCCCTATAACTGCAAATGATGCTGCCGCCAGGGACAAAGCCGTAAGTGGCCATCCCGAACACCCACTGCGGTTCACCGAAATCCGCGTTTTTCACGAGGACCGCGGCTGCACCCTCCTCATGCTCTCGATATAGGTTCCACCAGCCAGTTCGATCTGAAACAAAGTGCAAAGTGCCGCTCGGAGACCACTCAGGCTGAAAGACCGATTCATCTGCTGCCCCTGCGATCCGGACAGGCGCTTCTATTTCGCCCGCTTCGCTGATTATCCCGACCCAAAGCTCGGTTCCGATCCATGGCATATTCGGGTGATTCCAAGCCAACCACATAAGGCGTTTTCCATCTGGGCTAATCCGTGGGTTGGAGTAAAAATCGTGTCCTTGAACCAGCACTTGTTCCCCTTTGATCCCGCCGAACGCGATCGCGACGATGGAATTTATCACGATTCCGTCCGCGCGGCGGTGGTCTTCCCGCACACAAATGAGCCGATTCCGTGTCGCATCTACGGCGGCGTCAGCGTACCGGCACTGGGAGCCTTGGCTGATAGGCCGGGGTATCCCGTTCTGATCTTGCCGATAAAGCTTTTGGTCGGCGAAATTGCTGAAAAAGACGACTCCGCGGTCGACAAGGACAGCGCCACCGCCGTACTCGTGAACCCTCGAGCGTGCGTTGAAAGGAGCGGGTGTGACATCCTGATCCCTGCCGCCCCTCACGTGCTTGACTAGCACAAACCTTCCCCCTTCTTTGGGCCGGCTTTCAATCCAATAGATGTCTTCGCCATCGACCAGAACATCGACCAGCTTGATCGTACCGGTTGCGACTAAATCAGAGTCGATGGGAGATCTCCAGGAACCAAATGGGGCTACTGTCACGTCAGAAATTAGTCGCATTTCCCGGCATCGGAATGCTGGGGCTCACCATCGTGTCCTCGTGATTTGATCGGGATACTTTGCGTCCCCGCTCTGCGGGTTAGTTGAGGACCATAAAGAAAGTGGTAATTGTACACTCAAGATAATGTTATCAATTATTTACAAAATTATCTATCCATTACTCAAACTTTATTGGTTCATTTTCCGACCCAAAACTCAAGGCGTTATGTGTCTCATTTTAAGTGGGGATGAGTTACTTCTAATTCGCCATACCTATGGTCATTCAGCCTGGACCCTTTCTGGTGGAGGATTAAAAAAAAATGAGACGCAAGAGGACGCTGTTAAGAGGGAAGTGAAAGAGGAATTGGGATTAGATATCACACCTCAATATATAGGAGAGTTTACTCATAACACAGAACACAAGATCGATACGGTATTTTGCTTTGTCGCAAGCATAGCAAAAAAAGAACCAAAAATTGACCATCTTGAAGTAAAAGACGCTAAATGGTGGAAGATAAACAATTTACCCAAGGATCATTCCATGAGTTTGCAGCGGGTAATTTTGATGCATAAATCAAAGTGATTGTTGATCGGTGAAATAG
>JAFAQT010000299.1 GCA_019246215.1 Verrucomicrobiota bacterium | reverse complement strand
GACAAAATCCTCAGCGCGGCCGGAGAAGTCTTCGCCGAGCAAGGGTTCGAGGGGGCGACAATTCGGGCCATCACCGAACGCGCCGGGGTCAATGTTGCGGCGGTAAACTACCACTTTCGAGATAAGGCGGAACTTTATACGCGGGTTGTTTTGGATGCGTGTTCCGCTCGAGCTGCCTGGAGTGATGTGATGGCGGAGGCGCCGAATTCACCACAGGAGTGTCTACGCAGCCTGATCTACCATTTTCTCCAATACTTGCTGGATTCCGATCGGGCAGCCTGGAAAAGGCGGCTGATGGCTCGCGAGATGGCCAATCCGACCGGCGCGCTCGATGAACTCGTCGAAAGAAATATCCGCCCGTTTCGAAATGAATTTTTGCTGCCGACCCTTCGCGAACTGACCGGCGACAAGCTCAGTCGACGAAAATTAATCCTTATTTCCATCAGCGTTATGGGTCAGTGCCACTATTTTTTGCAGGGCCAACCGATCATCGAGCGGCTGAATCCCGATTTCAAGATCGGCAAGGCCGAGATCGCGGAAATCGCTGACCACATCGCGCGATTTTCACTTGCGGGCATTGCAGCACTGACCCCGCCCGTGCGCCGTTCCTAATAATTAACCCTCTCAATTTCCTGAGTCTATGAGTAACTCACTAAGTGCAACTTTGCCCGGTGATCTCAAAACCAAAAGTCAGGATCGATCGCCTGCGGAAGGCCACGTTACGGCTTCCAGCGGAAAGAGGCGAGAGCCGAAACGAATCAATCGCCGCGGTCTATTTCTGTTCGCAGCTGGAGTAGTGGTCCTGAGCGCTGCGGCCTTTTGGTTTTTGAGCAATGCCGGTTATGAAACGACCGATGACGCGTTCGTTGAATCGCATGTAATCCAAGTTAGTCCAAAGATTTCGGCGCATGTCAAAGCCCTCTATTTTGACGACAATTATCGAGTCAAGCGGGGCGAGCTGCTGATAGAATTGGACGCGCGGGATTATGAAGTGGCTCTCGCGAGTGCGATTGCCAACCTTGCGTCTGCGCAAGGCAAGCTGACCGAATCGGAAGCGCAACAAAACGTCGTTCAAGCCGGCTTGGGACAGGTCAAGGCGGATCTGGCGAGTGCGCGGGCGACGGCAGAAAACGCAGAATCCGATTTTAAGCGGAACGAGCAATTGTACAAGACTCACGTGATAGATCGACGAGAATATGATGCCTCAGCGGCTCAGGCGAAAACTGCTGCCGCCAGCGTCGAGTCAGCCTCGAAAAGGGTCGCTTCGCAGGATGCGCAAATCCGACTGGCATCCGCGCAATACGTAACGGCTTCCGCTGAAGAAAAACAGGCGGAAACTCAAGTGCAACAAGCCAAGTTACAATTGTCCTACACCAAAATATTTTCTCCTTTTGACGGGCACGTGACCAAGAAAAACATCGAACCCGGCAACTATGTTCAACCGGGCCAAACTCTCCTTTCGCTCGTTCCGCCAGATGTATGGGTTGTAGCCAACTTCAAGGAGACGCAGCTCAAGAAAATGAAAGTCGGTCAATCCGTTTCAGTCCGGGTCGATGCGCTACCCGGCCGTGATTTCAAGGCACATCTGGAAAGCATGCAGTTTGGCACCGGCAGCCGATTTACCTTGTTACCACCGGAAAACGCTACGGGAAATTTCGTGAAAGTTGTTCAGCGGGTACCGGTGAAAATTGTTTTCGACGAGGCGCCGGCCGATCTTGAACGACTCTCGGCTGGGGAATCGGTGGAACCGAGGGTTGACACACATCGCAGCTCTCTCGAACAGAGCCACCGCGCGGCGCCGCTGCCTGCTGCGATACTCGGTACCACGGAAGGACCGTGAGAACGGTTCGGCGATGAAGCGCCTCCCGTTTTGCCGAAGCATCAAGGATCCGATTAGCAAAAGGAATATATGAGTCATGCAATCACGCCGGGCGGGCGCGTGATAAATCCGTGGTGGATCGGATTGACCCTGACAATCGCAACCTTCATGGAATTGCTGGATACCAGCATCGCGAACGTCTCGCTCCCCCACATTGCAGGCGGGCTCGGAACCAGTCTGGACGAAGCGACCTGGGTCCTAACCAGCTATCTTGTGGCAAACGCGGTGGTTCTGCCCCTGAGCGCCTGGTTAGGTCGCGTGTTTGGCCGAAAGAAGTATTATATGATTTGCGTCGGCCTGTTCACCGCCAGTTCTTTCTTGTGCGGGACGGCGCCAAACCTCGAGCTCCTGATCCTGTTCCGAGTTCTGCAAGGAATAGCCGGCGGCGGTTTAGCTCCATCGGAACAGGCCATGCTGGTGGATACCTTTCCACCTGCGAAACGCGCCGCGGCTTTTGGACTTTACAGTATGGCGATCGTGCTGGCTCCGGCACTTGGGCCGACATTAGGCGGCTGGATCACCGACAACTTTTCCTGGCGTTGGATTTTTTTCATCAATATTCCAGCCGGCCTCCTGTCGCTGTTTCTAACCAGCCGCCTGGTCACTGATCCGCCCGCATTTGTCGAAGAGCGTCGGCGGATCAGGGAATCCGGTAAGAGCCGAATCGACTATGTCGGAATTCTGCTCTTTGCGGTTGGTTTTGGATGTTTGGAAGTGGTGCTCGACAAGGGACAGGAGGACGACTGGTTCGGCAGTCCATTCATTACGGCGTTCACGCTGATCAGTCTCACGGCGTTAGCCTTTGCCGTGGTGTGGGAGCTTCACCATAAGGATCCGGTGGTCGACCTCACCCTGCTGGGGAACCGGAATTTTGCCTTAGCATCGGGACTCTTCTTCCTTTTTGGGTTCATCCTGTTCAGCAGCACCGTACTGATGCCCCAACTGCTGCAATCACTTGACCGCTACGACGCAACCACTGCTGGCATGGTCCTCACACCTGGAGCTTTGGTGATTGTAGCCATGGCGCCGTTCATCGTGCGGCTCACCCCGATTGTCGGAGCGAAACGCCTTATTTGCGTGGGGTTTTTTGTCTTAGCGGTGGCGGTATGGCATGTGGGGCACCTCGCTCTGAATGCAGACTACGGAGTTTTCGCGCGAGCACGCATGCTGCAAGGTTTTGGCCTTGGTTTTTTGATCGTTCCGATCACTCAGATTGCCTACTCCTATCTTCCGCCGGAGAAAAATAATAAGGCCAGCAGCCTCACGAACCTGTTCCGCAATGAGGGCGGCAGCTTTGGCATAACTTTTGCCAACACCATGCTGGCTCAGCGCGCACAGTTTCATCAAAGTATTTTGGTCCAGCATCTCACTCCGGCCAACGGGGCTTATCACGAATGGCTACAGCACGTCGCCGGCGATTTTATGCAAGCCGGGTTCTCCGCAGTCGAGGCGGCTGATCGGGCTGAGGCTCAGCTGTACGCTTTCTTGAATCAGCAGGCTTCATTACTCTCCTATCTCGATTGTTTTGTGGGGCTGGTTGTGCCAGCCTGTCTCGGATTGCTTCTCGCAATGGTCATCAAGAACTTCAGGGCTCCCGAAAAACGTATTCCCGTGCATTGAAGCGGGTTAACTTCCGCCTGCTAATAACCTTGGTGGAAGGATCCGCATCCGGAAAACGATGACGGATGATCTGGCGCACCATCTCTGGGTGCGTTGATAGTCAGTCTTTGGTCCAGGTGCTTAGCTGCGCAGAGCCAGAGCGCCCCGAGCTTTTGAAGTGTTCCAAGAGCTGAAAATAACGTTGTTTGGTTATAACCGAATTACGAGCGGCCACAGTGGGCCCCAAACCCTCTCACCCGAATGGGGTAACCTGAGGGGTTTATGAAACGCCTGCTTGACGAATTTCGACTCCATCGAAGAGAATCGACCGGTTCGTAAATGCGTTGTAACAGGTCCTTTGTCTAACGCAAAGAGAAGAGGAACAGATATGCCTGCCGAAGAAACGAAAC
>JAFAQT010000289.1 GCA_019246215.1 Verrucomicrobiota bacterium | reverse complement strand
GAGGACCATGCAGTAAGGGTTCTGAGATCCGAAGTGGAGGTGCCTCCATACAGATAAATAGTAGACCCTGCCGACCACCAACGTTTGATGCGGCCAGCGGAGAGGCTCGGTGGATTACAAAAAATTTGAATGAGCTCGTTCCGATCTACGTCTGGATGTGATGGTTTTCGATGACTCGAAGCGCCCGAAGGCAGAAGTGAGCTGTTACGATTGTAGTCGAGCCCCTTTTTTTGAGTATATGAAACTCTGCGTTAGCCTATGAAACACCGACTTGTTATCCGATCGAAGCGTACCGAACGACCGCAAAGCCACGGCCTGTGGATTTTGCTAGCGCTGAGATTTCTAGGGTTCTTCGGCGCGATTTGCTTTTCTACTGCAGGATTTGCGCAAAATCGCTATCATATCACTCGGATCCCCACAGCCGAAGGTGCAAATAGTGTGGCATTGGGAATAAATAGCAAGGGAGACGTCGTCGGCTACAGTTTCGAAGGAGAAAATTATCGAGCATACCTCTATTCGTCTTCGGATCAATCGGTAACGGATGTTGGCTCATTTGGTGGCAAAATCAACGCCGCATGTGCCATTAACGATGCCGGCCAGGTGGCCGGTTACAGCCAGGACGGAAATGGGAATCTCCTGGCGTTCCTATTCTCACGTAGTCAACCGATTGCGTCGCTTGGTACGCTCGAGGGCGCCTCAACGAGCGAGGCATTCGGACTTAATAATAAGGGGGAAGCGGTCGGCGATAGCCAAAGCGGGGCCCAAAACCATCGTCCGGTGCTTTTTTCCAATGGCTCGGTACAAGATCTCGGACTTGGCGGCGCAAACGAGCCGGATGCCCTTGAGACTGCTTATGCGATCAATGACTCCGCTCAGATCGTCGGTAGGCGTAGCGCCGGCCGCAATGCGTTCCATGCCTTCGTGTATGTAAACGGTAGCACAACCGATGTTGCCACATTGGGAGGAACGAATGGGGAGGCATGGGCCATTAACAAGAATGGCCTGTTTGTGGGCGATAGCGATACCGCGGACGGACCTGCTCATGCATTTGTTTTTGATCATTCGCAACTGAAAGACTTAGGAACATTACCGGGGTTTGAGAATGCGAGTTACGCTCGCGGAATCAACACTGCCGGCGATATTGTCGGCGAGAGCGATAGCACTGATCAGAAACGCGCATTCCTTTACACGCAAGGGCAGTTAGTCGAACTTGATAAATTTGCCGAAAATCTCTCGCAGGCCAGATTCAATTCCTTGGATGTGGCTTACGCTATCAATGACAACGGGTGGATCGTTGGATACGGAACGACGACGGACAACCTGACCGCCGCGTTCGTCGCGGTTCCCGAAAGGCGCGGTACTCGCGAACAAACGGGGGGCGTACCGGAACGGCAGGGCCAGGTGCAGGCTTCCGAACCAAACAACGCGGACTACAACATCTTTTATACGAAGCTCTCCTCCGATGAAGGCGATTGGGTGGAAGCGGGTAATTATGGCTACTGTTTCCGGCCACGGGTGGCAAAGGATTGGAGACCCTATCGAGACGGGCATTGGGTTTGGACCGATCGCGGCTGGTATTGGGAATCGAACGAGCGTTTTGCGTGGGCGACTTACCACTATGGTCGATGGGTCAATTTTGGCGGGACCGGATGGTGCTGGGTTCCCGGAAGTCGATGGGCTCCGGCTTGGGTCTCCTGGCGGCAAAGTGACCAGGACGTAGGCTGGGCTCCTCTTCCCCCCGAAGCAGAACTTTCCGAGCAAAGATCGATCTCAACCTGGTCTGACTCGTATTATGACATTGGGCCGGCCGCTTACGTCTTTATCAGCTACTCTCACTGGCACGAAACGAACTATGCGAATTACATCGAGCCGCCACAGCGAAACGTGCAGATTATCAGTGAAACTAAAAACGTGACGAACATCGTAACCAATAATAATGTCATTAACAACTTCGGGCCGCCGGTTCAGACGGTAGCAGCTAGGAGCAATCAAAATATCCAGGAGATGAAACTGGTGCTTAGTCCGGCCACCGATCCTCACGCGAACTACGGTCAAGCGGTGCAAGGTAACCAGCTGAATGTGGTGGCGCCACCTGCTACCCTGAAGACACAAGCAACACAGGCACCGCCTGTTCAAAACAGGGTTTCCAATCCTCAGGTCGAAAAGGGATGGCAAGGAGTCAACTCGCAGGAGGCGGAGAAGCTCAAAAGGACCATTGCAGAACAAAATCCTCCGCCCAATAATCTGCCGAAACCGTCGCCTTTTGTGAACCCACAGATCGGCAACACGGGACAAGCTCCGGGAACTCGAGGCGCGACCATATCGCCCCGAGCGACCAGCTCTCCCGCTGAGATTGCTGGACCGAAAGCACCGCCCAACTTACTGAAGCCTGGCGCGGGTCCGTCCAACGAAAATGCTACTCCGGGTGTATCGCCCAGTGCAGGGGCTGCAGGGAGGAAGCCCGTTCCGGCAAATTTGATTGGATCCAAACCTACTCCTGGCGGTTCGCCTCCAGGCGAAAGACCGGCGACGACGGGTTCGCCTGCTCAAAAACGGTCGCCCAGCGGAAGCCCTCCGGAAGGTCCGGCTAGTGTGCCAAGAGAGACCCCGCCGAATCTGAAAGCTCCGGGACCATCGGCAACTCCAGCCCGCCCGGAAGTAAAAGAGAACCAGCCGGCCAGAAGTCCGACGGCAAAGCCATCAGGCAATTTAGCGCCCGGGCTGAATTCGCCGCATCCCTCTGCGACTCCTGGCAGCCCGGCAACTCCGACTGAGGAGAAGAGGCCAGAAACCTCCCCCATGCCGACGCCGCATGGCCAGCCAGCTAACCGAACGACTCCAAAACCGACCTCAACGCCGCGTCCGCAATCGAACCAGGAGGTCACGCCTCCACCGCGTCATGAGCCCGCGGCTGTGGCAACGCCGAAACCGCCTTCCGAGGAGAAACGGACGTCGAGAGAGCCCTCCACGCCCAAGCAGCCAGCGGTGTCTACGCCCCGTCGCGAGCCTGAGAGCGCTCCGAAAGCGCCTCCCGAAGTGAAGGCGCCTGCGCCAACGCCAAAACCGGCCTCCGAAGAGAAACGGATGTCGAGAGAAATCTCCACCCCTAAGCCGCCTCCCGTGTCTACGCCCCGTCGTGAGCCTGAGGCCGCTCCGAAAGCGCCGCCGGAAGTGAAGGCGCCCGCGCCGCCGCCAAAACAAGAAAATAAAGCGCCTGTGCCGGCGGTCCAGCCCGAAAAGGGGCATCAGCCCGAAAAAGCGCGCGAGCCCGAGAAAGGTAAGCCCACCCCAGCGCCATGATAATCGAAGCTCGGCCGTTGGCTTAGCCTCCAATCCTGTTTACTAAAGGATTGTGAATGGTGCCGGTCAGGTAGCAAAGTAGCATAGGCTTCCAGCCTGTGTCGCGCGTTCACCGGGGATAGCCTGGCAAAATCAACGACTTCCACTATTCGAGGGGTCCCGCTCAAGGCGAACATATACAGGTCGGAAGCCAACGCACGACACAGGCTGGAAGCCTATGCTACTTTGTGCCTCAGGACGGTCGTGCCAAGGAGCGAAAGGGACCTGCCGACGCGCTCGCATTTTCACAGCATCACTGCAGGTCCAAGTAGGATGGGCTTCCAGGATGTCTGTAGGCGTTCAGTCTGTTTGGCCCGAGCGTTGAAGGACAATAATTTCGGGTTGTTCCGAATGTATTTCTCGAAACGTTCCAATTGAGCGGCACTTCTGACAATGTGATCAAAGGATTCCGGATGCCACAGCCGACCACGCGAACCGTACATTTCGTTGATTTGGTTCGCCGAAAACGACTTCCATGAATGAAGGATGCGATCAAGAGAATGGTTGCCAATTGGTTCCACTAGTGCGTGGACATGATTCGGCATCACAACATATTCGCCGAGCGCATACCGCTGCTCATTGAAGAAATTCAGAACGCTTTCGACTAGTCGAAAAATCTCCGGATGGGCTAAAGCGCACGAGCCATAGCCAGCATCCAGCCAATCATGAATTCGCTTCGAGAAGTTGCGATGATACTCTTCGATTTGGCGTTGATTGTGAGGAGGCTGATTCAGGGCAAGCCAGAGCTTTCTTTCTTCTTGCAAGGCTGCCCGCTTTAGCCTGGGCAACGAATCGGCCAGATGGAAAGTGACGAAGTAAATCACACCTGCCTGTCTACGATGGGGCAGATTGCGTCTATGGACCTGGAAATCGGCTTGTGGATCGAAGAAGTTGCTAATCTTAAAACGTACTTTAATAATGTTTTATTAAATGTCCAGTTGAGCCCGCTTCCAAGTCGGGTTAACGAGAGAAAGCACTCCACCCACCGCGCTCGCGTGCTCACAGCGACACCGCAGGGCACAAAGTAGCCTAGGCTTCCAGCCTGTTTCGTGCGTTCAGTGCGGATAGCCCTGTGAAACGGAAACGATGTTGTGATTCAACGCTGTCGCTCATGTGCGGTGCGCTAGTGGTGTTGGACGAGCTGTCGTGCGTATTGGACGGTATCAATTTCGTCAACCTTTTTGTCGCGGCGAATCGATTTGATCCTTGGAAACCGCAGAGCGAGCCCGCTCGCGTGCCGGTTGCTTGGCTGAACCGAATTGAAAGCGATCTCAAGAACTATCTCAGGCGTCACCCTGCGAAAATGGCGTTCCTTCCTGATCGTAGTTCGAAGAAAGTGCTCCGTCAGTTCTTCGATTTCGTCGTCTCGAAGTCCGGAATACGCTTTTCCGATTGTTTGCAGTGCACCAGTCTCTTCATCCCGAACAGCAAACGTGTAGTCACTAAGCAGATGACTGCGCTTTCCGTGGCCTTCTTCGGCGCCGACAACTACGACATCGAGCGTTGCTAGCTCTTTTTTAAATTTGATCCAACTGCCACCCCGCCGCCCCGGCGTGTAGAAGCTGTCCGCGTCTTTAATCATCAAGCCCTCCTGAAAATCAAGCCTGGCTGCCCGATATGCTTCGTCTATATTCCTGATCGAAGTTATCTCTCGAAGCGAAGAGACTTTAACTCGTTCGGAAAAAATCAGCCGATCTAACATCCGTCGGCGCTCTCTCAAGGTTTTTTTTAGCAGGGTTTCACCATTCAACCGCAGCAAATCAAAAGCCATATAGAGAATTGGAACATCTTCGGTTTCGAAAAAGTCGAGAGTGCGCTTCCTGCCCAGCCGTCGTTGCAGATCAAAGAATGAGAGTTTCCGATCCCGGCCGAAGGCGACAATTTCGCCGTCAAGAATTAAATCTTGTGCAAAGCGAAGTTCCGCCAGCTCCGGAAATTCTTCAGAAATGTTGCGCAAATCACGGCTAAAAATTTCGGTCCGATAGGAGCTCCCGTGAAGCTGAGCACGAACTCCATCGTACTTCGCCTCGGCAAGAGCAGTTCGCGTCTTGAATTCCGACGACACACGGTTCCAAATTGTTTCGGCGGAAGGTTCCGGAATGGCCAACATCGATCTGACCGGCCGAAACAGGCTAAGGTTTGCGGTAGACAGTTGATTCGTTTGGGCGAGCCGGGCCGTCTCACCAATATCTCCCATCAGCATGTTCACCTCTTTGACTTGTTCAAGGTGCGCTCCAAAGGCTGCCGCAATTGCGTCTTCCAACAGCCCCTCTTTCAAACCGATGCGGAGGTCTCCTGTCATAATGCGAACAATGTAGCTGCCGCACTCGGGACCAACGATCCGGAGCCAATCAGTCAGGAACGCGGTTTTGGCCACAGGTCCGACCGCATCCTGCAGCGCAGAGAATCGCTCATATACCTCCCGGATGGTTATCTCCCTCTCTCTTGTTCGACCCAGCAAGACCTCGTAGGCGATTCGCCCGGCGTCTCCGTACCCCGCGGAAATGTTGCGAAAATGTGTTTCGCTCAGGCCGCTGGCCTGCATCAGTGCTTTGCGGATGACCGCCCACCCGACTTGCAATGTTTGTCCGTTTGTGCGGGAAAAGGGTTGTCCAGTAAGAAATACGGCCACCACTGGTAGTTCTTCATATGTCAGGGAGGAGAGATAAACCGATAGAATTTCTATTTTCCTGAGCTTGCCAGTCTGAAGTGCGATCCGGTTGCAGATTTTGGCAAACTTTAAAAATCCGGATTCGGGTAAATCGCTAGTATCGTTAATGGAGGGTTGAGGGACAGATGCGCTGATCGGGAGTGCAAATTCGAGCTGATTATGCTCCGCAAGGCTCCAGGCCTCGATACCTCTGCGTCGGAGGTCTTCGGCGAATTCATGGGCGAAACCATGGACAGTGAAGACCTGCTTCGGTTGGATTAACTCTACGTATTTGATTAAGTCTGGATAATCTGCGTGGTCGGACAATGGATAGGCGGCGTCACATTGGTATCGATGAATTGTCGCGGGATTGAGTGCCCAGCCTGTCAAGATTGCTGTGCGCCGGCTTTTGATTCGTTGAATCAGCCTGGTCCGATTCGCAGTCGGGGGACAGATGACTACGCTCCCATCGACTCGACTTTCATCGTACGGAAAATACCCAGGAAGCGGTTGATGCAGCTCTTCATAGATTTTTGTTATATTGTAGACGCTCGGGTGCAGCAGAACGCGAAGGCCACTTCCGTTAAGTGCCGCCAAAATCTCCTGTGCCTTTCCTAACGAATAGCCGAATAAGACCGGCACGAGGTTTTCTTCAAGCGCCTCTACGCAAAATTTTGTCAACTCAGCAATCACCTGGTCAGCTGGCGGGAATACATATTTTGGAAGCCCGTAAGTGGTCTCCATGATCAACGTATCCGCGTGAAGCCAATCAATCGGTTCAGCGGATTTGCCGTGCCGCAACTTAAAGTCTCCTGTATAAAGGAGAGTTTCGCCTCCCCATCTGATGTGGATCTGGGCTGAGCCGAAGATATGCCCTGCCGGCAGCAACGTGACCGAGGCACCGCGGAAGTGCATCGGGGAGCGGAATGGCAATGCGTGTTCCACTCTCCTGCCCGGCAAACGAGCCGCCATCAGCTTGGCGGTATTTTTCGACAGAATCACTTCCCGATGATTTCCGATGTGATCGGAGTGCGCATGGGAAACAAAAGCGGTTTCGCGCTCATCCTGCGGATCCAACCAGAGATCTAACTCCGGAACAAAAATCCCGCGTTCGAAAGTGACCTTCATCTTGCCAACTTATTCATCTTAGTAGCCATCGATCACTTTGGGCGACAATTCAATGCATCTGTCATCCAGGTCGCCAGGACCAGCTGGTTCCACCCGACTCTGGACGTCAGCTGAAATCTATCGACGCCTCCGCATCCCGGGTTAACACGATCAGGCGTTAAAGCAAAGACTGCCGCCAATACGAGAGATGCAGCAAATACGACCGACCGGATAAAAGCAAGCCGCGCTACTGGATCGTAAAATCGAACGTCCCAGAAGTTCTATGCGTATCGGTGGCGACTGCCTGCCAGGATACATGATAGGTCCCCGCCGATAGTTTTTTGAGCGAGACAGCCATCGTAGCGCCGTTCACCCTGGTATCCTTTTTATCCACCTCAACCCCCTTGACATCAAACACCTGCAGGCTGCTGAAAGCGCCTTCCAAATTCTCTGTCATCCAGACTGTGACCTGTGACGGAGGGTCATGGATTGTACTGCCGACCTTAGGCTCAGCATGATCAAGAAAGGCGTGCGCCTCCGCTGAACCGACAAAAACGAACGAAATTATCAAAGCTAAAATTGAGTGTGTTTTATTCATTTGGATTCGCCTCGGAAGAAGAGCGGATGGCCGAATATTTTTGGCAGAACGTCGTCGATGAAGACTTGAACCTGGACGACAATTCCGACATTTGGGCCGCTGGCAGGAGGGGACTTTTTCTGAGATTAACGGAAGTTAGGCGTCTGCCGCGCACCTCTGGGCCCAAGACTGGTAAATTTCCGTAAACGTCGCCAGTAACCCTCTCGTGATATCCCACTTCGGATAGTGCTCCTTCATTTTGCCCAAATCAGAGATGTAGCAAATGTGGTCACCCTTTCGGTTTTGATCGATGTATTCGGAGGACATCTTCCGCCCGGAAATTTGCGAGATCAGCGAAAATGCTTCAAGAATTGAGATCGAATTTTCGCGTCCGCCTCCAAGATTATAGACCTCCCCAGTCCGTGGCGCCTGTATAAACTGGTTCATGAATTGCGTGACGTCGTACGAATGAATGTTGTCGCGCACCTGCTTTCCTTTGTAGCCAAAAACTTTGTAGGTTCGGCCTTCCAGGTTGCATTTTATAAGGTAACTCAAAAAGCCATGTAGCTCGACTCCTGAGTGATTCGGGCCGGTAAGACAGCCGCCCCGCAGGCAGCAGGTTGGCATCTCGAAATAACGTCCGTACTCCTGAACCATCACATCGGCGGCGACTTTCGAAGCACCGAAAATGGAATGCATTGAGTGGTCGATCGGAAAGGTTTCCTTAATCCCGTCGGCGTATTCGGCATCGGCATAATCCCAGCGCGTTGCCGTCTCAATGAGATTCAGCCGGTTCGGTGCATCTCCGTAAACCTTGTTGGTTGACATGTGAACAAATGGCGCCTC
>JAFAQT010000264.1 GCA_019246215.1 Verrucomicrobiota bacterium | reverse complement strand
CAAGCGATCGGCGTCTTGTGTATTCCGTACGCTTCCGAAGACTCGAAATCCGCGATGGAGCAGCACTTCGACGGATGCATATCCGATTCCCGTCGAGGTCCCGGTGATAACGACTCGTTTCATACGCCGACACTGCCAAATACGTCGGACTTTGATGACGAATCTGCGATGGAGGAATGTTTAGTGGGTGCATTAGTGTACCGTCTCCTAAATCCCTTAAGTTTCGCCGTAGGCCAGTTGGCTGTTTTTCAAGGCGCGAGCGACGAGCATATCGATATGTAAGGAGCGAGCAACGCGGAAAAACAGCCAACTGGACACGGCCCAGAGGGTTGCGTTGAGAATGGGCTGGCGGCTGCGTTGCTCGTCGGTTACGTATCCATTCAGATACGCGCCCTCCTCGCGCCTTGCCGGCGGCCCATTTTGAACGCAACGAAACTCAAGGGATTTAGGAGACGGTACACTAGCCGGAGTATGGCGCCGATTCGATTCGCAGATCACAGGTGTACATCCCTGGGGTCGGCGACTCACACGGTTTCCCCCGTTGAAAATCGCCCGGTGCTTCTTCGACAAACTTTTGCGCGCCAGTTAAGAGTCTGAACATTTTGTGAATCTTTTCGCTCTCACGCTCTATCAGGACAACCGATAGCGGCAATTGCACTCCGATGTGTGGATGAAGTGACGGATATAACGCGGATTTCCGGTACCGCAATCCCGCAATCAACTCCTTGGAGGAAATCAATCGAAAGGGGAGCTCGCGCCCGTTCACGAAGAGAGCGTACTGCTGATAGAAGCTGCTCTCGGCCGCAAACTCCAGACGCTCGACGGAGGTATCCACGAATCTGCTGGTGTTCCCTCCAACAGTCGGAGTTTCAGCAAGTAATGGCCAGCTCTCCAGCGCCTTGCGTATAGTCAATCCCGCTTGGTTCAGCAACCTAGGGAAACGCCATTCCCAGATCTCTCGGAATACCGCCGGATCGAATCCAAAACCGAATTGCGCAAGGTCGCTGAGCACATCGCTTAGATCCGCCCAGAGCGGCGTTGGCAGGAAAAATCGGTCATGCAAATCAAAATTGAAATCCTTCAGCGCTGTACGGAAAGGCTGTTTGAGAAGGTAGGTTAGCAAGGCGCGCCAGAGGAGCGCGACGGCTCCGATCCAATCCGCTTTCGGAAGGCTTTCCACGGCCCGGAACTCGATCAGACCGTAGTACCCGACAGGTGGACTCCAGAATTTGTCAAAACTCGTTTCGCTCCGATGGGTGTTCCCTGATACGTCCGTGTGAAGATGGCGAAGTAACTCATTGATCTGCAGACGCACATCGCCTGCCGGCAGGTCCTCCAATTGGCGATACGCCAGCTCCAGGTCAAGGAGGGTGTTTCCACTTTCGTCCGGACGGGGGGCCTGCGAGGAGATCCCGACATAACACCCGGAAAATAAGTAAGAAAGCGATGGGTGATGTTGCCAGTATCGAAGGATTGAGGCCAGCCAGCCGGGTCTCGTGAAGAACGGATTCTCCTCGATCGAGATTCCTCCAAAGAGGAGATGTGATCCGCCACCGGTACCGGTCGGAAGAGGTTCTGCACGGAAGCTTCGGAGACCGATCGTCTCGGCCCGTTTTTCCAAGGTGACAAGCCATTGTTGGTACTCCAGCCATGTTTTGCATGCCGGCAGATTGACTTCCAGTACGCCTGGGTCAGCCGTGAAGCCGAGCCGGGTCCACGTCGACGGCAGGTCTACCGGGAGATATCCTTGCCAATCCACCGCGGCTCGGTCGGCGATGGCCACGTTGATGATGCGAACCAGCCGATCCCATTGTTCAGTGAGAAGAGGCGGAAGAAATACTATGAGACCCTTTTCACCTGTCTCGATTACCAAGGCGCGCCTGATGGCGTTTTCCGGCAGCCGATTAAGGGGAAGACGAAGGCCTGCCGGTCCTTCCGTGTTCAAAAGTTCTAGCTTTCGTATGTTCCAGGGTTGGGTGATCCATTTGCCCTCCGTGTGGTCGAGCGGCAATATCCAGACCCGCGATCTTGGAGCACGCGGATCCTTTGCCTGCAACCAGCGGTCTTCCACTCCCAACTCGAGGACCAACTGATCCCGGATAGACTTCAGCGTCTCACCGTCCGGGCGGGTTTCCTTGGTGTTGCGCGAGAGCCCCAGGGGTTCCTGCGAATTATGCAATATCTGGAGAGCCCATCGTGGATTGACTTCCCCTGGATACAATTTGCCCGGGCTATACAAAATCATTGCCCCGCGGGCCACAGTTTCCACCATTTTGTCGGCAAAAGCACGTGCGTAGGTGAGTTTGGTCGGCCCGACCGCTGCAAAGTGCCACTCAGGACCTTCCGGCTTGATCGGTATAAAGGTTGGTTCACCACCCATCGTTAAAACGATCCGCTCGCTCGCTAACGTATTCTCGACCTGTTTGGCAATCGTTGTGAGATCTTTTTCAACCAGTAAGCTGAGGTCAAGATGCGAGTCAAACTCCCCGTTATGTTTGCCGAAGTAGGAACCCTGAATCGGGGCAATATCTGTCATTTGCACGCCCACCGCAGTCGGGATGAAACGATGATCGCAAAAAGCGCCATTCGTCGGATCAATCCCTACCCACCCGGCGCCGGGAAGGAAAACATCTACCCAGGCATGCAGGCCGCTCTCCGCTCTTTGATCCTTAATATCGACCCGGAACTCGCATAAGAAGCCGCTCACTACCCGGACGGCCAAACCGATCTGCCGTAAGATTGTCGCGCACAGTAAGGCTGTATCCCGGCAGGCACCCGACCGTAATTCGATAGTCCGGGACGGCAATCGCGCTGTTCCTTCGACTCGTGCTTCATACGCAATTTCGCTGTGCAGCGTGTGGGCTAGGTCGACTAATGCATCCACTGTATTGGGCTTCCCGTTCAGTTGCCAGATTTCTCCGGTATCTGCTTCTTCTTCAGGATAGATGGTCCTGAACGGGGCCAGGATACGGTTTTCTTCCGGCGTGTATTCAAACGGGAGCTGAAGCGCACGCGGGGATAACAGAAAATGAAATGGATTCTTCGGCCAGAGTTCGACTTCGAGATTGACGCGAATCTCCAGAACCTGACCGGGCTTGGGCAGAAAACAGTTTGCCACTATGTTATCAAACAGATCCCTGCGATACTGAATATCGCTTTCCAGATTCACGACGGTTTGAAGCTGGTGGGTAGTGATCGATTGGTCAGTTCGGGGGTAAAGGCGAATTGCATGTGTCGAGAAACTTACCGGTTCCTGGTAGGAATAGCGCATCCAGTTTTCAATTTTTACGTGCATAGGAGAATCCTAAGACCAAGGTTTGCCTCTTGAGGCCGACCTGGCCGGATCGCTACTTATTCAATCTCGTTACCCTGACCTGTACCTTCATTGTCTGGTGCCCAGTCCCCTTGAAGGTCCCGCGAATCGGAGCGGCTTCGCTGGCATCGCGTCCAAACGAAACGGCAATATGCTGATCTCCACACCAACGATTATTCGTAGGATCCAGGGCGACCCACTGCTGCCCAGGTACCAGAACTTCGACCCAGGCATGGGTCGCCACCGAACCGATCAGCCTCTTCGGTTCTCCGTTCGGCCCTCTCACCGGCGAGGTTTCGATGTAGCCGCAGACGTAACGGGCGGGCAAACCAGCTGTTCGCAGCACGCTCAGCATGATGTGAGCAAAGTCCTGGCAGACCCCGATTCGGTCTCGCCAAATGGATCCAAGCTCAGTCGAAAAATTTGTGGCTCCCTTTCGATACTGGAAGCTCTCGTGGATGGCTTTGTTGAGAGCCTCCAGGCCCTCTTTTAAGGTGGTTCGTCCGTTGAGATAACGCTTGGCCCACTGTATAGATTCGCGGCCAATTTTAACCATGTCGGTCGGTTGCAGGTAATCGAATACTACAGAGAGAGAGGCAGTCAAAATTTGACGCGACTCTTGGATGGTCAGGTTCAAGCTCTGGTCCGGCAAGGTAGCGGAAAGGGTTTTAATCAGGGCCTCGCTGCGGATGGTCAAACGTTTATGCCGGTACGGGAGAGACAGGAAAGAAACTTCATTGCCAAAATAATCGCGATAGTCTGAAGTTCGGCTTGTGGGTTCGATCATCAATCGATGTTCGCGCACGGTCTGCATTTCCCGATTCGGCGGCCTCAATCGCAATTCGAGGTACGCTTCCGCCACGGGTTCAGCGTATCGATAGTCAGTGATGTGGGTCACTCGGAAAAGCATTACCCTCCCATTCGGCAGCACACTTAGCCTCATTAACGGCTTGAAGGCAAATAGTGTCGGGAAGATGGCGTTGCAACGCAGCATAGCAGAGCCGCACCAGCAAGTCCCGTATCAGCTCGGTTTTTTCGGGTCACTTCGAGAAGTTCCTGGATCGCATCCAGTGCCACGGGGTCTTCCAATGTGCTGAGGTCTCCCGGATCGCAGCCTTCGGCGGCGGAAAGAATAGCGCGCCGAAGAATCTTTCCCGATCTTGTTTTTGGAAGTGCACGGACGACGTAAATCGCGGAGGGTCGAGCGAACGCGCCAAGGGTCCGCTCCACAAGCGATCCTATCTCCCGCTTGAGCGTAGCCTCTGCTTCTGGAGAAAAAAGCTCTCCGGCTTTCTTGAGCACGATGAAACAATGAACAGACTGCCCTTTCAACTCGTCGCTCGCGCCCACGGTCGCCACTTCAGCCACAGCTGGATGAGAACTGACGGTCTCTTCAATTTCCCGCGTCCCGAGGCGGTGTCCGCTGACATTGATCACATCATCCGAACGCCCAAGGATAAAAAAGTAGCCATCTCCGTCCTGAGTCGCGTAGTCGAACGTTGAATAGAGCTGTTTTTCGGTGAATCGATCGCAATAGTGTCGCTCAAACAGTTCGTCATCCTTCCAAACCGTCGGCATACAGCCTGGGGGTAACGGCAGCCCAAGTGCAAGAACGCCTTTTTCGCCGCGTGGAAGGGTCTCGCCGCTGGCCGGATCGACGATTCTGGCGTCGTATCCGAACAACGCGATTCCAGGGGATCCAGGCCGTATCTGAGGCGGTTCGACTCCGGGTAACAGTGCGAGAACGGGCCAGCCCGTCTCTGTTTGCCAGTAGTTATCCAAAACCGGGATCCGCAAAGCGCTGCCTATCCAATCCCACGTCGGTTCGTCCAACGGTTCACCAGCCAGATAGAGCCGCTGCAGACTCCGAATGTCGTGCTTGCGGAGATATTCCGGATCCTGCCCTTTCAGGACTCGAATGGCTGTCGGCGAGGTGAACATGACTGAAACCCCATATTTTTCTACGATTCGCCACCATACGCCACCATCCGGGCGAGTCGGGAGACCTTCGTAAAGGACCGATTGCATCCCATGAATCAGAGGACCATAGACACCGTACGAATGACCCACGGCCCATCCGATATCTGCCGCCGTGAAAAGAGTGCCACCCGGCTCGCCCGCAAATACATAGCGCATTGAAGCCGCCAGCGCGACGGCGTACCCACCCGTATCGCGCTGAATGCCCTTGGGCGTTGCGGTTGTTCCGGAGGTGTAAAGTAAATAGCTAGGGTCGCCGCTCTCCAACCACACCGGCCCGACTTCCTCGTGCAAATGCCTTCCCCGCAGCTGGGAATAGTCAAGGTCGCGATCGGCATTCAATTCCATTGCCTCGTCGATACGCCGGTCACACACCAGAACGTGCTCGGGCTGAAATTTTGCCAGCGAAATCGCTTCATCCACCATGCGTTTCAACGGAATGACCTTTCCACCACGCAACCCTGCATCAGCCGTAATCACGACCCTGGCTTCGGCATCCCGGATCCGTGTCGCCAGGCTTGCCGGTGCGAAGCCGGCGAAGACCACCGAATGTACCAGTCCAAGACGAACGCATGCCAACATCGAAAACACGGCCTCGGGGATCATCGGCAGATAGATTATGACTCGATCCCCTCGCTTCAGTCCCACTGATTGCAGAACCGCCGAAAACCGGCAGACTTCCTGGTAAAGCTCACGGTAAGTGAATGACCGTGCTGCGTCGGTCTCGGTCGAGATGTAGTGTAGGGCCGGTTGATTTGCACGCAGGGGTAGATGCCGGTCGATCGCGTTATAGCAAAGATTGGTTACACCGCCCGCAAACCATTTCGCGAACGGAGGCTTGCTGAAATCACAAACCTGATGGAACGGCTTCTGCCAATAAATGGCTGCACTCTGTTCAGCCCA
>JAFAQT010000354.1 GCA_019246215.1 Verrucomicrobiota bacterium | reverse complement strand
AAATGCGCCAGACTTGATCGGAGGAAACATCTGCCAGATGCTGGGCAATGAGCCGTCCATTCCAGCGCGCATAGCCCGCCGGGGGGGGTCTATCAAGAAGCTCCAACACTCGTTTGACTGTGACTTGATCATATTTGGCCGGCTTTCCACTGCGCGGCGCGTCCTCCAATCCAGCGATTCCGTGCCGCGAAAACCGCCGACGCCACTTGCTGATCGTCACCTCGGGAATGCTCAGACTTTTGCTGATCTCCCGTCCAGTCCAACCTTCTGCCGCCTTGAGAATAATTTGACTCCTCACTTTAAGCCGATGTTCTACCCGCTGCGCTCGACTCCAAGCCTCCAACAACTTGCGATCCTCCACATCCAGTTCGATTCGACCGATTGCCATCCACCCACCAAACCATGATCTTCAACAAATATAAACAACTAAAGCAACTAAGTACTAGTGTCCGGCGTCAGGTTCAAACGAGCGGCGAGTGGAATCACCGTCTCAAAGGGACGCTGGCTGGGTTCGTCGCCGGTCGACGCAGCGGGGTCTGCAGCGTAGATCACAGAGGGCGCCGGATAATCCAGACCGCCGAGTCCCGCACCGAACAGCGCGGACCAGCTGCCAGCCCGCTGCCAACCGCGAATGACCAAGGATTTCTTGTCAGGAACCCCGTCAGGCATCAGTCCGGAGCCCGGCCAAGGCCCCCCCGGCTTCTCGGAGTGCCGGATGATAAGAATAGTGAGAGCGGACATTGTTCCCTTCCGGACCTGTTTTGGTGAGGGGTTCTGCGCGGTGTGGGATGACCCCATTTGAGCCCGCTCGTCTTTGCTTATATGCCAGATCGCAAATCTGACCTTATTCTTTCACTCCGCCCGAGGTTAAACCGCCTACAATATACTTCTGGCACAATAGGAACATGACCGTAATAGGGAGGCCACTCAGGACCGCTAATGCAGAAAAACGGCCCCAGAGTTGTTGGTGCTCAGGCAAAAACGAATTCGCGCCAACCGCCAGCGTCCAGTTGCTTCGGGCCTGCAAGACAATAGATGCCACCGGATACTCCGACATAAAGCCGATGAAAGATAATATGAAAACGACCGCGAAAATAGGAAGGCTGATCGGCAGGAGAATTTGGACAAAGGTCTCGAACTGAGAAGCGCCGTCAATCCGAGCCGATTCCTCCATGCTCGCGGGAATTGTATCAAAATAACCTTTGATCATCCAAATGTACCCCGATATTCCCCCCAGGTAGACCATAATTAGGCCCGTCTTGGTATTGAGTCCGAGCCAGTGAACGTACTGGCCCGTGAAATCAAGAATCACGTAGATAGCCACCAAGGCCAACACCATCGGGAACATTTGGAGAATCAAGAGCGCACCTAAAGTCAACGATCTGAATTTGAAGTGCAGCCGGGCAAACGCATAAGCAGCCGTTGCCGAAAGCAGGATGATACCGATGGAAGCGGTGACGGAAACTCTGATAGAATTCCAAAGCCAGAGTAGCGGCGGCGTTTCTGCCTTGACCACCCGCGTTTCGCCGGTGGCGGAGTTAACCACCTCCTGGTAAGGTATACCTAAAACGTACTTCCAATGCTCCAAACTGACCCTGTCTGGTAAAAATCCGCTCGGCGCAAAATTGCCCCTGCGCAAGGAAGCCGATATAACCATGATATACGGCACCAAAACCAATGCCAAAAGAGCGATGAGGAAAACATGTGAGATCGCGATCCTCGTCACGTCTTTTTTTTCAGAACTCGTCATATTTTCACCTTCTTTCCGGTCACTCTGAGGTTTATCCAAGCCAGGGATCCGACTAGGATGAATAGCAAAGTCGCAATGGCGCTAGCCAAACCATAATTGGTACCGGCATCAAGAAATGCGATGCTATAAGTATAGGTAACGAGAAGGTCTGTTTCGCCTGCGCTTCCACCGACCATTTGCGGTCCTCCGCCCGTCAAAAGATAAATAAGATTGAAATTGTTGAAATTGAAGGCGAAAGCCGAAATTAGAATCGGAATCATCGGCGGGAGCACCAGCGGCAATGTTAGGTCAGTAAAATCGCGGATTTTGTTGCTACCGTCAATTGCACTCGCCTCATATATTCCAGACGGTATTGATTGAAGCATTCCAGTGCAGATAAGCATCATGTAGGGGTAACCCAACCAAATGTTCACTAACAATATCATCGCTCGGGCGCCCCACGGATTTGTATTCCATTCTGGAGCGAATCCAAAAATGCCTCTTAACAACGTGTTCACCGCCCCAAATTCCTGATTGAATAGTCCCTTTAAGATCAGGATGGATAGCAAGGCGGGTACGGCATAGGGGAGAATAAACAGCATCCGGTACGCTTGTCGAAAATGCAGATCCTTTTGTTCCAGCAGGACCGACAGCAGCATACCGACGGCAAACGTCAATAAGACAGACAGTCCTGAAAAAACCAAAGTCCAGATGAAAATCCTGAAGAACGGGCCTTGGATCCGTGGGTCGCTGATGATTCGGAGATAATTGTCGAAACCGCTGAACGTTCTGAAACCAACTCCTACTGTTTCTCCTTTGTCATTGACGAAGAAGCCAAGCTTGAAGTTGGGCCGGATGATGGTTCCGTCTTTTTTGTTTGTGAATGAGCCGTCTGAATTAGGCGTCCAGAGCCGCTCTCGAGACCCAAAATTTGTCAATCCCGCCATCGCCACCAACGTTTCGTCCGGAAGAAGAAACTGACGAGCTCTCATGGGGATCAACAGTTTGCCCCTATTGATCTGGACCATTCCCAAGGGCGTCCCCTCGACCTGGTCGCCTTGCGGCAACGCATTAAGCTTCACGGGTTCTGGCGGGGTTTTGGGCTTTACTCCCGGGGTGAGCTCAAAGGTTTCCGATGCAAAGCGGCGCCCGGGATCCTTTTCGTCTTCCAGGTATAACAGGTAGGTGCCGTCCTCTTGCGCGTACAACTTGAATTTGTAGGAGGCAGCGTTTGGATTGGGGAAAGTTTCGTTACGCAACAGCGCCGCACTCCGTTCGAAGTCAAGAAGGTTTTGGGAGCTGTATTTCGTAAAGCCGATGTAGACTGTGTAGGCGAGCGGAAAGATGACAAAGATGCCGAACCCGACTAATCCAGGAAAGAGATATCGAAACGTGGAAGCCGAGGGGTTGAGGTATATGAACACCCCCAGGCAGGTCAGGACTAACAGCGCCAGGGCAATCCAGACGTTACCGCTTCGGTACAAAAGGAAAGTAAGGTAGAACGAGGGGATCGCGAGCAGCGCGACCAGAACGTGCCGGATCTGCAATCTCGCAATCAATTGGCTCATTTTACCATGTTCTTCTTTGCGTCTTGCAAAGCGACTTGAGGAGTAGCCCCCCCATCGGTGGCAATTTCAAACGCCGCTCCCATCGAACTCCAGAACTTGCCCATCTGAGGAATGTTAGGCATGACCTCTCCATTTTGACAATTTTCGTAGGTCGCTTTGATGAGAGGGTTCTTGGCCACCATCTCGTCACAGAGCGATTTCAGCGCCGGAACACCGATCGGCGCGTCTGCGTCCATCGCCTTCAGGCCGTCCAGGGTACAGACATGTTTTTCCAAGAACTCCACTGCTAGATCAACGTTCGGAGTGGAACGGTTTAAAAAAGCCGTTTGAACGCCCACGAACGGTCGCCCTGGGTTGCCAGCCACCCCTGGAATTGGAGCGAGAGCGAAATCGATCCCGCTCTTCCTGAGGTTAGCCCAATCCCACGGTCCATTGATCATCATGGCCAGCTGGCCGCTGCTCATTTTCTGATCCATCACAGTCTGGGTAGCGCCTTTCGGCATTGCGCCTTCCTTTATGAGATCAACGATCGCCTGCAGGCCTTTGAGCGCCCCCGGACTATCGACCCCAATGTCTTTCAGATCATAGCCGTTCTCGGTTTTCTTGAACGAATAGGCTCCGGCGCTGGCCAGGAACGGCCAACTGAAATAGGGCGTGTTGTAGTCCCACATGATCGCGATCACCTTCGGATTCTTCTCTTTCAGTTCCTTGCTGAACCCGGAAATTTCTGAGAGCTGGGCGGGAGGCTTACCGGTGACGAACTTTTTGTTGTAGATCAGGGACACTGTTTCAAGGGAAATAGGATATCCCCAGATCTGCTTGTTGTGCGTTACTGCGTCCCAGGACATTGGAAGGAAAAGGGCCTTGAAATCGTCTTTGATCTCCAGCGGCTTTATCAAACCGGCATCTGCCCATTCCCCGATCCGGTCGTGCGCCCAGAAAAAGATATCGGGACCCTTGCCGCTCTGAGCAGCAGCCTGGAACTTTTCAGTGATTTGTTCCTGGGTTTCAACTTTGACTGGAACTCCAACGTCCTTTTCGAAAACTTTACCAAGGTCACCCAGGGCGTGATAAGCCCTGTTATCGCTAATCCAGATCAGAAGTTGGCCATCCGTCCATGCAAACGCCTGGAAAGCGAAGAAGCATGAGAAGATTACACAAAGGAGCTTTTTGATCATAGTGTGATTCACGCCTTTGCCATCTTTGGCAAAGCTTTGATGATTTGATTCTTTGCGCCGTCAGGATCTTTTCGCTCGTGGAGGTACGGATCCTCGAGGGGGTAGAGTTCCATAGTCACCGTTCGATCCCCGAGAATCAAATGGATTTACTAATCTTCGGCGCGTACTGAAGACCTTTTTTAGCCTCCGATCCGCCCGCCTGATGAACCAATCGCTTGCAAGGTCGAACGTGGTTGCAAAAACTGCGCCTGCGTTTTCCACCAAGAACATTCAGACCATCTGTTAGTCATCACCATGAGTGGCAGCATCAGCGGAGGGGCTTGAAGAGCCCTGTTTAATATCCGAGAAGATGAGACGCTTCATTGGTCTGATATCAAAC
>JAFAQT010000413.1 GCA_019246215.1 Verrucomicrobiota bacterium | reverse complement strand
CCTGAACAACGCCACCGAGGTCGGACTCCAACGCGCTGCTCAGCTTCTCTCCATGAGCGTGCCCGAGGTGATGAATCGCGCAACCATTACCGGAGGGATCGAGATTGGCCGGCACCCGGGCGTCGTCCAAATCACGTTTCGGGCGCCGCTCAGGGCTCTGGAAAGCGCCGGTTTACTCCCGTTTGTGCGGGAGCAATATGGGATCGGGTAAAAAGGCTCTTGGCCCGACCCGGATTGGCGCTAGGAAAGAGCGTATCTGAATCGATACGCGACAGACGAGCAACGCAGCCGCCGGCTGATTTTTCAGCTCAGCCCCTTGGGGCCGTGCAGCATTGGCGATTTTGCGGCGTTGCTCGCCTCGACCCGTAGCAGTCCAGATATGGGCCTTCGGTCGCGCCTTCCAAAATCGCCAACTCTGCGACGGGCCACTAAACCAGCCTCGGACTTGGCGGACTATTACTAGTTCGGCTCGCGACTAACAAATCCACCTCCTCTCGCGTGGGCATCGAAGGTGCAGTGCCAGGTCGAGTCACGGAAATGCCGGCAACAGCGCACCCGTACACCGTCGCTGCTTCAAGAGATTTCTTTTCTGCCAGCGCGACGGCAAACCCGCCGGCAAAGGCATCCCCCGCACCTGTCGTTTCGACGACATCGCCGCATTGAAAAGCAGGGATGCACCGGCACACCGACGGACCCTTCACAAAAGCCCCTTTTTCGCCGAGGGTTAGTACGACGTTCGGAACACCGAGTGCGATCAAACGATCGGCCAACCTTTCCACGTCTCGGAATTCGCTCATTGATTTTTCACTAATCAACCCGAGCGCTTCCGACTCGTTGGGTGTCAGATAATCCACTTTTTGGAATATCTCTTTGGGAAGCGGAAGGGCAGGCGCAGGGTTGAGGATCACCGGGACCCCCGCTTCGTGTGCGATCTCGATCCCGCGTATCGTCGGCGGGATCGGCAACTCCAGCTGAGTAAGGAAGATATCTGAAGTCACAATCTCCTGCCGAGCGGCTTCCACTTCGGAAACAGTCAAGCATCGGCAAGCACCCTGGACCACAACGATGGCGTTCTCGCGCGTCTGATCGTCGACCACGATGGTGGCCGTCCCGCTGCCCTCCTCAGGATCTTCATAAATGCTGTCCAGACTCATCCCTTGTTGCCGATAAAAGCTTTTGGCCATCTCCCCAAACGCATCCCGTCCCAGCTTAGTGATCAGGCGCACATCGCTATTCAGTCGGGCCGCAGCTACGGCCTGATTTGATCCTTTGCCTCCCGGACCGAGTTTAAAGGCGATCCCCAGAATCGTTTCCCCCCATTTGGGCATCCTTTCGGTGCGACAGGTAAGATCGGCCACAAATGCTCCCAAAACGCACACTTTCGACTTCGCCACAGGATCTCCTTCCGTCAGCCGTTCAAAACAACGCCCTTCTTAATCAAAACACAGCCATATGGCCGCAATTCTCCGGTCACGACGATTGCGAAAGCTTGCTTAGCTCGCTCGTAAAAAGCGTGTCGCTCCATCTTCGCGAGAGGCCAATGTTGGCCCTCTTCTTCATCAATGACTTTCTGGAATTGTTGTTGAACTTCGGGAATCTGATCCGGATCATGCACGACTTGCATTCGCAAGGCGGGATCGTCCACGAAGGTGTCGAGCGGAATTAGACGCAAGCAGGCTGCCAAGGCGGCTGGAGCGTCGACTCCGTCCAATCTGACGAGTCTTTTCGCCATCGACACCGCTGGGAAGTGCGCGTCGACAATCGCGAGATCGTCTCCGTGTCCCATCGAAGCTAATGTGTGAAGTAACTCTGGCGTATGGAGCGGACTGAGGTTTTTGAGCATGGTGTGGTTTTATTTCACGGCGCCCATGGTTAGGCCCCGAGTTAAGTATTTCTGGAGGAAAATTGCGATTACCAGCGCCGGCGCGATCGCGATAATAGCCGCCGCTGAGATTTGGCCCCAAAGGATCTCGTGCCCGCCGGCAAACTGTGCAATCACCACCGGCAGAGGAGTGACTTTGGAACCACTGAATATCACGGCGTACGCAAAATCGTTCCAAGCGAAAATAAAGGTAAAAAGAGCGGCTACGACAAGTCCTGGGGCGGCCAACGGAATGACAATCAGACGAAAAATCTGAAACGGCTTGGCGCCATCTACCTTGGCAGCCTCCTCGATTTCCCGTGGAAGATCTTCGATAAACCCTTTCAAGATCCAGATTGCAAATGGCAAGTTGAATACCGTGTAGGAAAGAACAAGCCCGGCATACGAATCCACGAGCCCGATAAATCGGAAAATAACAAACAGCGGAAGAATTGTGGCAATCGGCGGGAACATGCGAATAGAAAGAATCCAGAACGCCAGATTTTCACGCCCCACCTGAAATCGCGCGATTGCATACGCTGCCGGCGCGCCGAGCAACAGCGATATCACCATTGACGAGAAAGCAATGACAAAGCTGTCTGTCAAACCCTTCATCGCTCCTCGCCGAAGCGAATCAGGATAATTCGACCATTCCAGATGCGTGGGGATCCAAACCGGCGGACGGGTAAAAAATTCTCCGCGTCCTTTCAAACTGCTTGCCATGATCCAGAAGAAAGGAAACAGGAAGAGTATCACAAATGCGATCAGGGCGCCCCACTTCAAGAAATTGAGAAGGACGCGTTTTGACACCTTAAAAGCTCCGTTGCCGCCGAATAAAGGCTAAGAACATTTTTGCCGCAATCGTCACTAGAACCAGCTGGATGAAAGACATGGCCGAGGCGTAGCTCGGGTTAAAAAACTTAAATCCCTGCACATAAGTAAAAAATGTCAGGGTTTCACTGCTGTTTCCCGGACCGCCCTGGGTCAGGATATAAACCAGGTCAAACGTCTTGAACAGGTCCACACCACGGAGCAAAATTCCGATTCCGGTGACCGGCACTATTAAAGGCAAGGTGACGAATCGAAACATGGACCAACCGTATGCCCCATCTAGGCGAGCCGCTTCAACGATGTCCTGAGGCAGGCTTTGCAATGCGGCGAGAATGATCAGTGCCAGGAAAGGCGTCCATTGCCAGGTGTCAGTCAAAAAGATTGCGGTCAACGCCGTCTGCTGCGAAGCCAGCCAGGCAGGACCTTTTATGCCGAGCCGCGCCAGCATATCGTTGAGCGGACCATACGAGGCGTTAAATATCATCCGGCCTTGCCAACCGGCAACGACCTGCGAGATAACAGACGGAATCAAAATCGCGCTCAATAAAACCGTGCGACCGCGGCGGATCCTGAAAAGCAGAGACGCGACCGCAAAACCCAGCACCGTCTGCGTGATAACTCCGCCAGTTACGAGCAGGATCGTCCGCCACAAGGCACTCAGAAACCGCGTATCTCTGAGGGTGAGATTGACATAGTTGTCCAGCCCGTTCCATCTCATCGGTTGAGGCGAACCAAATTGCAGGTTGGTAAATGACACCACCACCGAGAAGAGCAATGGCGCGATCGTGACCAGAAAGAGCAGCCCCACCGCAGGCGTCACCATGAGCCGTGCAAAATTCCTTTCTTCTACGCCTGACATGTCTAGAGCGGAGTCGCTCCCCTCACAACGAACATGGTGGAATTAGGTGTGATGTTTAGCCCACTCGACACCCGGCTCGTTTCCAGCGGCACCAGGAATCTGGTCTCGTCATGTCGATCGAAATCCATCAATAAGTGGGCCTTTTTTATTCCAGCGCCACTTACAGGGCGCATCTTTACCTGATTGGGCACCCAGGCGAAATCCTGAGCTATGCTTTCCAACCCCTGGATCGAAATCCATCGATAGTTGGCCTTTTCATTTTAACGCCACTTGCGGGGCGCATCTTTACGTGGTGGGCACCCAGGGTGAACCCTGGGTTATGCGTTCCTGCCCCTTCGGAGCAAAGCCGGTATCCCACACCCTGAAAAGGGGACCAAATCTTAGCCCAAGGTTCACCCTGGGTAATGCGTTTAGACGTGCCGTGCCCTGAAGTGGCACCAGCATCCAGCGTCGCTATGTGCAGTTGGGAATCGTCCATGAGCGCCTCTTCTTTTGCAATTGGACATGACCTTGCAAACCTTAGACTTTGCCTAACCTGTTAATCCTGGACTAAGCTCCCTTTCAGGAAAGAGATTTGCCGGGCTTCGCTCGAGTTGATGCGCATCTCGAAACGCTGCCATTCCATTACTGCAGCAACCCCGCGGCACGGTAGCTGGACAATGCTTCAGTCCAGAATTTTTTCTGGTTGTCCTTGCCTAACCTTTCGGTAATCCCTTTCCAATCTTCCGCGGCGCCGTCGAGCGCAGCTTTCGGATCCGCTTCCCCGGATAACGCCTTATTCACCGCGAGATCTAGCGCATCGATATACTGCGCCGCTCCAGGAATATTCAGATCCGGAAAACCGTTTTTGAGATTTGCTTCCGTGGCGTCAAGGTAATCCTTTCGCGAGACCTCATCGGAAAACTTGTAATGAGAGGGATCCGCGAAATGACTTATACGATAGGGGTCCTGCCCGCTCCAATTTGCTGACACCGTAATAGGACTTTTGTCGAGTGAAAGATATTTGGCGACCCAGTACGCAGCTTCCTTGTTTTTCGAGGTCGCGGGCACAGCCAGAACACGACCCACCGGCATCGGCGTCCGATGCTGCACTCTTCCGTTCACCTGGGTGCCAGGCACCAGCGCGAATCCGACTTTGCCAACTACCTTGCTGAGCTGCGGGTCGGCCGTCTTTTTGCCGACATCCGACCATTGAACTACCATCGCGACGTCACCGTTCAGGAACGCGTTTTTGAGTTCTTCGTATCCATAACTTAAAACGTCAGGCGGGCAAAACTTAAGGCTGTCCACCATGTTCTGAAGCCCTTCTACTGCGGCCGGCGTGTTAATCTTCGGGTTCATGTTTTCGTCGAAATAAACACCCCCCGCGCTGGCAAATCGGCAAAGGAACCAGCCATAACTGAAGCCGCGGGCTCCGTATTCGGCAACGCCGTAGTAGGGCCGTTCCAGCTTTTTCCCGGCGAGGGTGTCACCCTGCTTGCGCGTAAAGAACTCAGCTACCTCCAGCCATTCTTTCCAGGTCACTGGCGGAACAAGATCTCGGGTGTACTTTTGTTGGAACGCCGCTTTCTCTGCAGGATCCTGAAAAAAGTCCTTCCGATAATAAAGTTCGAGCACATCGCCATCGTAAGGGAGCGCATACACTTTCCCTCCCCATTTACAGTAAATCTCGCGATAGGGCGGCTCCACCTCGTCGAGTTTTGGATCCCAAATTGAGGCCGGCGTCTTCTTCATCAAATCATCCAGGGGCGTCAAATATCCGTTGCCGGCGAAATCCCCAATGTAAGAGGGGTAAAAAATCACCATATCATAGTCACCGGAACCAGCGACGAAATCGGTTTTGAGCTTGTCATAAAGTCCGGTGAATGTTGCACCGACCTGCTTGATGGTGACTCCGGCCTTGGTGAAATCATCGGCATACTTGTTAAGCGATTCCATGTTCTGGCCGGCGTCGCCGACCACAGTCACCGTGACATTGTTGAAGTTAGGTAACTCACCGGATGCACTGCTGAACGTGAGCGCGCCGGCTCCGAAAAGAGTGGCAAGGTTTTTGAAGGACTTGTTCATACAAGGGGGGTGTTGAACAAAGCACCCACTTGGAGGAGATGCGGTTGGCTTTGCGCAACTGTTGTAATTTCCTACCTTTGTCGGTGCGGAGTGTCAATAGGGGTTCACCGGTTCGGCCTTTGGCGATCGGGCGCGAGAGGAATACCCCCGCGCCGTGGCGTTCGTGCTGGCCCGAAAGCCGGCTGTCTCATCCTTCTATAACAGTGAAAAAACTGCGAGCTATCTTCTTTAAAAGAGATAATCTTTTCGGGACGGTCTTGTTCACCCTCCAACTGCGAGGAACCCCCTTATGCGCACAACATCGGTCGAAAAGCCGAAATCCATCCATTCACCGGAAGAGCCGAGAAGAAACCACGGTATCCCGCTTGAATTGGGATGTTTAAAACAGGTTCAGGTAAATAAGAGCGCAGCGGAACGGCGGGCCGCAACGCTGATCGCGCGTCGAACCGTCAAGAAACAATGGCAAGCCGCATGGCTGCTAAAAGGGGTGAGCTGCATTGATCTGACGACGCTTGCCGGAGACGATACGCCAGGAAGAGTCCGCCGACTATGCGCAAAGGCGCGGCATCCTGTACGCGCTGATCTGCTCGAAGCCATGGGCGTCGCTGATCTCGGCATCACTGTCGGCGCGGTGTGCGTCTATCCAAGTATGGTCTCCCACGCAGTCCAGGCACTCGAAGGGTCCGGTATCCCGGTCGCTTCTGTGGCTGCAGCCTTCCCGGCCGGACTAAGCTCCATGAAATCGCGTCTGGAAGAGATCCATTTCGCGCTCCAGGAAGGCGCCGCAGAAATAGATATTGTTATCACGCGCGAGCATGTCCTCACTGGTAACTGGCAAGCGTTGTATGACGAAGTAGCCGCTTTTCGGAACGCCTGCGGAGATGCTCATCTGAAAACGATCCTGGCCACAGGCGAACTCTCTACACTCCGGAATGTTCAAAAGGCCAGCTTCGTCTCGATGATGGCCGGTGCAGATTTCATCAAGACATCCACGGGAAAAGAAGCGGAAAATGCGACCCTGCCAGTCAGTCTTACCATGGTTCGAGCGATCCGCGAATACCGCGAGCAAACTGGCTACGCAGTCGGGTTCAAACCGGCAGGTGGACTTCGCACCGCCAAAGACGCGATGACGTGGTTGATCCTGATGAAAGAAGAACTTGGTCGAGAATGGATGGAACCAGAGCTGTTCCGGTTTGGAGCCTCAAGCTTATTGACAGACATCGAGCGGCAACTGGAACACCACGTCACGGGACGTTACTCAGCCCAACACCACCATCCGCTCCCGTGAGAACCGTACGGCGATACGTTTCCCTATGAGCTCAGTAAGACAGATATTCGAAACGATGGAATATGGTCCCGCACCTGAACAAACGGATCTCGCATTGAATTGGTTGGAGGAGCATGGGTATGCGATGCAGCCATTCATTTATGGGGAATTCGCCAGGTTCATGGATGAATCGTATTTCGAATCGATCAATCCGCGCGACGGCAAACCCCTGGCTCGTCTCGTCCAGTGCGGCCAGACGGAAGTGAATGCGGCGGTTGCAGCAGCTAACGCCGCGTTTCCAGCATGGTCAGCTTTAAGCGGCCACGAGCGTGCCCGGTATCTCTACGCGATTGCGCGACAGATCCAAAAACATTCTCGATTGTTTGCCGTACTGGAGAGCCTGGACAACGGAAAACCGATTCGTGAATCGCGTGACATCGATATCCCTCTGGTCGCCCGACACTTCTATCATCACGCTGGTTGGGCACAGCTGCGGAGCGAAACTTACATCGGCTACGAACCGATCGGCGTTTGCGGCCAGATCATCCCCTGGAATTTCCCGTTGCTCATGCTCGCCTGGAAGGTTGCTCCAGCGCTGGCCGCCGGCAATACGCTTGTGCTCAAGCCGGCCGAGTTTACTTCTCTGACAGCTCTGCTTTTCGCTGAGGTGCTGCAGCAGATTTCTTTGCCGCCCGGCGTAGTTAACATTGTCACCGGTGACGGCCAAACCGGCGAGCTGATCGTTCGGCATAAGGATGTCCGGAAAATCGCCTTCACCGGGTCCACCGAGGTTGGACGCATTATTCGGCGTGAGACAGCCGGAACCGGGAAAAAGTTATCCCTTGAACTCGGCGGCAAATCTCCATTCATCGTTTTCGAGGACGCAGACCTGGACGCCGCGGTCGAAGGCGTTGTCGATGCAATCTGGTTCAATCAGGGGCAGGTCTGCTGCGCGGGGAGCCGCCTGCTTTTGCAAGAGGGTATTGCGGAAAAAGTCATTGAGAAACTCCGGCGTCGCATGGAAACTCTGCGCCTAGGCGATCCGCTTGATAAAGGAATCGATATCGGTGCGATCGTTGCTCCTGTGCAATTGCAGCGCATTCAGCAGCTTGTCGAGCAAGGCAAGGCGGAAGGAGCGACCTGTTGGCAACCGACCTGGGCTCTACCCGAAGAAGGCTTTTTTTATCCCCCCACCCTTTTCACCGGCGTTGAACCCGCTTCCACACTAGCGCAGATCGAGATATTCGGCCCCGTCTTGGTCACGATGACGTTTCGCACTCCCGGCGAATCCGTGGAGCTCGCAAATAACACGCCGTACGGACTCGCAGCATCGGTTTGGACGGAGAATCTCAACCTCGCTCTCGACATCGCTCCCAAACTGAAAGCAGGTGTCGTCTGGATCAATTCCACTAACCTCTTTGACGCAGCCTCTGGCTTTGGCGGCTACCGAGAGAGCGGGTTTGGACGTGAAGGGGGAAACGAGGGAATGTACGAATACCTGGTCCCAAGTTGGGAAGGTTTTCTGCCCGTTTACGAGAAAAGCGAAGTTGCCCTTCGTCCCTATCCATTGACTAATTCCGCGAATGCCAATCGCATCGAGCCACTGATCGACCGATCGCCTAAACTTTACATCGGCGGTAAGCAGACACGGTCTGACAGCGGGTACAGTTTTACGCTTGAGGATGCCGAAGGGCACTACATCTCCGAGACCGGGTTAGGCAATCGCAAAGATGTCCGTAACGCCGTGCAGGCGGCCGGAAAAGCCGAGAGTTGGGCTCGGGCAACCGCCCACTTGCGCGCGCAGATCCTTTATTATCTGGGAGAAAACCTCTCAGTTCGAGCAGCCGAATTCTCTAGGCGGCTTAGTTCCCTCACGGGAGCCACCCAGAACGAAACACAGTTCGAGGTTCAAAAAACAATCCAACGACTTTTTTACTACGCGGCGTGGGCGGACAAATATGACGGCCATGTCCATCAGACTCCTTTCCGTAATGTGACACTAGCAATGCCAGAGCCATGGGGCATCGTCGGCGTCGTCTGCCCAGCTGAACAACCTCTGCTGGCCTTAGTGTCGTTAGTCGCACCCCTGATCGCGACGGGGAATCGCGTGGTGGCGGTCCCATCCTGGAAATTTCCGCTGCTTGCCACCGATTTTTATCAGATCTTGGATACCAGTGATGTGCCGGCCGGAGTTATCAACCTCGTGACGGGTCACCCGGATGAACTGGCAAAGGTTCTTGCACAACACGACGATGTGGACGCCCTCTGGTATGTCGGCTCAGCAAAGATCAGCGGGTCCGTCGAACGCGAATCTGCCGGCAATCTCAAATCAACCTGGGTAAATCATGGCAAGCGCCGGAACTGGTTTGACGATCACCAGGCTCAAGGCTGGGAGTACCTGCGTCACGCCGTACAAATCAAAAACATCTGGGTACCTTATGGAGAATGAGCAGAAATGTAAGAGGCCTCTCCGCAATTCGCACTGATAACCAACAACTGACACTGACAATTTCCCGATGATAGTCGTCCATGTCCACGTCCACGTTAATTTCGAATCCGTGCAGGCTTTTATTGAAGCTACCGTTGAGAATGCGCGGAACAGCATCCGGGAGCCAGGAATAGCCAGATTCGATGTGGTGCAGCAAACCGACGATCCGACCCGATTCGTTCTGGTGGAGGTCTATCGCGATCAAGAGGCCATGGAAGCACACCGAGAAACCTCGCACTATCTTAAATGGCGTGACGGCGTCGCTTCGATGATGAGTGAGCCGCGTACCCGAGAAACGTTTTCTAATTTGTTCCCAGAAGATAAGCAATTTGGTATTTAGACTGAGCAGAGGTTGCAATCTCCAGCGGAAAGTTGATTAAAGTGTGTTCGGTTTTCTAGGGCGCCCTACGATCGTAGAAATATCTCTTTCAGGAGAAGAAATCGCCCAATCCATTCGGCAAAAAAGCGGCTTCGCCGCCATCCTGGTGGTCGTGGAACAAGGTCCGCAACCCGCTCCCCCACCGCATGAGGGCAGAAAGCCCACCCGGTCTGCTGAGGAGAAACGGTCAAGTTTCAGCCTATTCGTCCGTAAAAAGAAATGGTCAGCGATGAACCTTTGGCTACACTGACTTGGAATAAACAACACCTATGCTAATCCTCACCGCTGGATTGATAGCGGTCGCTGCTAACGCTGAAACAAGCTGGAAAACTTATATTAACCGTTGTTGGCTTGCACCCACCTATCCCTGGCGAGAAAAGCCATTTCAGGAGAATGCCGCCACAGAATCCCGAGGAGGTGGGAACACGGCGGAACTGACTCGATGAAACTGTCAAGAATGAGATACGACGCAACCTGGTGCATTAAGTTAATGTTCCTCGCATTGTTGATTGCACCAGCACCTGTTTTCGCTGATACCTTGGCCGTTGGCACAATCTACTTCGATTCTGCGCAGACCTTGCAGGAAGTCGTTAAATTATCGGCGCAAGGAGACAATGACGCTATCGCCAAGCTAATCGACAACGGACACGTCAGCAGTCAAACAGCCGATCAAACAGAGATTGTTATATTAACAAGTGGATCGACACCGGTAAGTCCGGCCGAATTCCGTTTTTTGAACGGACCAACGACTTATTGGACTCTGACCAGGAACGTCACCTATGCTCGAAAAGCTATAGCAAGCGAAACAGCCGTATCGACACCAAGGCCTATAGCTGCTGCATCTCTAACGTTAACTTCTCGGCGTTATCACCGGGGACATGAAAGCAATGCTCCTTTTGAGAATCATCGTACGCGCATTGCGCATCAGGGCGATAGCCGACTGAAGTCGCACCCTGCTAAGGCGGTAGGTCCTGCGAAGTCGCACGATGAATCGACTGATCTGCAGCGTTTTGCGTTCGACTTTCTGCAGACCGGACGGACCGGCAGCGTCGCGGACCAGCATCGGTTCTACGCGGATTCAGTGCATTTCTATCGCGAAGGTGATTTGAGCTGGGCGGGCGTTGCAGCCGCGATCCGGAGATATCACCAGGAAAAGCAGAACAAACAATATCAAGCTGCTGGACTCGCCGTCGTGAAAGGTCCAGTGAATGGTGGATTTTATGTAGTTGATCAACCAGTTTCCTGGACTCGAACGGACGGGTCACGTCTAACGCGTGGACGATCTATGCTTCACCTTCGGGTGGTCTCGACCGGTCGAGGCAGCTGGAAGATCACTTCCATCGAAGAAGTTTGACCATGAAAGTGGAAAGGCTTGCCCGGTCGGACTGACAGCCTCTCCCATGCTTCTTCGAAATGGCTCCCGTACCTTACGTCGAGCCTATGGTGACCCGAAACAAGGTTCCTAAGGCTCGGGGGGCCGGGGGCGATCGAGAGCAAGAGTTTTCTCGACAACGCCGAGCTTGATGCCCGGGTCCCCATTCCTTAGACATCGTGCATCACGGGCCAATTCGCCTGTTGTGGTCCCCCCCCGTTTCGCGATAAACATTCCACAGACGTTTTGACGCATCATGGATATTCCTCCTGTTCACCCAAGCGATAATTCGGATCGTTCAACGGCCGGCGATCTTGGAAAGTCAGTCCAACTTTGGTTTGTAACTTCGGTCATCGGCTTGTTTATCCTAGGCCTTTTCTGCACTCTGAAAATCGCTGCTGACCTTTTCCTCCCTATCGTGCTTGCAAGTTTTCTTGGGTTTCTGCTAACGCCTGTGACGAGATGGCTTAAGAAGATGGGTTTCTCACCATTTTGGGCACCCCTCCTCGGTACGCTAGGATTCTTGATTGTCTTGCTCTGCCTTTTTGTCGCACTTTGCGCATCTTTGGCGAGGTTTGAACCGGAGTTTCCCAGTTACGTAGATCACGTTCAGACACGTTTGGCACCAATCCTTCAAGCCATCCAGAAAAGTTCCCCAGCCATTCGTCGCCTTGGCGACTGGATGAACCCGGATAACATCCCTCAGGTAAGCATCAGCGGGCCAAGCTTTATTGAGAGGATTCTGACGAGCGCACCGAACTGTTTGGCGATTCTGATCGTTGTTCACGTGCTTGCTTTTTTCTTCTTGCTCTATGGATCGCGACTTCAAAAAAGGCTTGTGGAAATGATTCCGGGATTACCGGAAAAGCAGAATGTCGTGGAAATCGCCTCTCAGATCGAGCAAACCGCCTCTCGTTATTTCAGTTCCGTCACACTGATCAACGCTAGTGTCGGGCTAAGTGTCTGGATCCTCGTTGGTTTGCTGGGCCTACCTCATCCATTGCTTTGGGGTGTTGCCGCGTTTTTGCTTCATTACATACCATTCGTTGGCGCGACGGGTGGCATCTTGGCGATGTTGCTTGTTTCATTGATTCATTTTGAATCGGTCTGGTATGCACTCTTGCCTCCTCTGGCTTATGTCTTCTGCGCGATGATCGAGGGCAACCTGGCAACACCGATCGTCCTCGGGCGCTGGTTAACGCTGAATCCAATTGCAATCATACTGACTTTTCTTATTTGGTCCTATCTCTGGGGTGTGGTCGGCACTCTGCTCGCTGTCCCAATCCTGGCGACCTTTAAAATATTCTGCGATAGAATCGAACCGCTGAAACGGCTGGGTTCATTCCTTGGGCAACCTTAAGCACGGTAAATTACGGAAAGCCGTTTGCTTGGAGCAGTTCCGCTGCAACCCTGCCTTCGGTGTTTGCTGCCTGCTTCTAATGCCCTCGAAGGCGTTCAAATTTTCATTCCGGACCAGCTCGGCTTGAGGCAAAGGTTCTCGAAGCGGATCAATTTGGTCTGGTCTCTCACAGGATGGCCGGGTAGGACCACTATTTTCTCAATCAATACCTCCGGAAATGAGCGATGTTCAGGCGGGCTGTTTACATGTTCAGGTGGCTTCAGCTAATGATAGGTCTTGTGCGCAGAGCATTGATCGTGCTGTTCCTGCTTAGCCTCTGCCTCTGCGCCTGCGACTCGCAACCCGTAACGGAAGCCGAGTTTTTCGCACAACGCAAAACGATGGTGGAAGAGCAGCTCGCTGCCCCGGGGCGAGACATTAAGAACCACCGAGTGCTGGACGCCATGGCCAGGGTGCCCCGGCACGAGTTCGTGCCGAAGGCTCTATGGAAGTTTGCCTATTGGGACGAGCCTCTGCCGATCGGCTACGGCCAGACTATTTCCCAGCCGTTTATCGTGGCATTCATGACTGAGCAACTCGACCCAAAGCCAACTGACCGCGTCTTAGAGATCGGTACGGGATCCGGTTACCAGGCGGCGGTGCTATCCCGCCTTGTTGCAGAGGTCTACACCATCGAGATCATTGAACCTTTGGCTAAACGGGCCGAAGCGGATCTAAAGCGGCTCGGATACAATAATGTGAAAGTCCTCGCCGGAGATGGTTATCAGGGATGGCCGGATCATGCACCCTTCGATGCTATCATCGTGACCTGCGCTCCGGATCGAATCCCGCAACCGCTCATCGAACAATTGCGAGATGGTGGCCGCATGATCATTCCCGTTGGCCCTCCGGACAACCAGCAGCTTTACCTTTTGCAAAAGCACGGTATCAAAGTCGAGCAGCAAGCGATATTGCCTGTGCGTTTTGTCCCGATGAAAAGGGCCCAATAGAAGCATCGCTTAACAAAGCTGGACAGCGGAAACTTCAAGCTGGGCTCGCCCGGAAGAATTTTAAAGCGGTAAGTCGACCAGTGTACCGTCTCGCATATTATGATGACATCGCCGCAGGTCAGTGTTTTTCAAGACGCGAGTGAAGCGCCATGTCTGAATTGATACGGGCCGAGCGAGCAACGCGGAAAAACAGCTAACTGGCCGCGGCCCAGAGGGTCGCGTTGAAAATGGGGCCGGCGGCTGCGTTGCTCCTCGGTTACGTATCGATTTAGACGCGCGCCTTCCTCGCGCCTTGCCGGCGGTCCATTTTGAGCGCAACGATGTCATCACTACATGCGAGACGGTACACTGGAATGCTGAAAGATCCTTCATGGTACGCACAAACATTTTTCTCCTCAGTCTGCTGGTGCTGGCCCCGGCAGTTCCGGCGTTGAGCTACCCAGCGCAGAGCTTAGCATCGGGTTACTTCGGTTCCCCCATTCGGTTTACCTTGGAGAACCTCAGTATCAAACGTTACGTCACTGCGGGCGACCGTGCCTACGAAGTGGGCACCCTCGACGGCTCCTTCCCTCAAATTGGCTGGCACATCAAGGGGCGCATGAACGGATTGTGGGTTCCCCCAATCAAGCTGTTGGATTCGTACCGATTCTCGATCGATGGCCAGGTTTTTCCGAACGCCAATAAGTTCACTTCAGGTGCCGGTTACGTTGAATTTCAGTATCCTGAGCTGAACAATCTGCAGATCACGCGCACGGTATTTGCGCCCGACGGAATCCCGGCCGTGCTCATCGGGTTGAGCTTGCGGAACGCGTCCGATCAAACGCAGTCTTTCCGGCTTATGTTAGAGGCGACCAGCGACTTAATTGCGGCTTATCCTTGGTCGAGAACCACCCCAACCTCGGATGAAGTTCATCAGCCGGACTGTGTCAGCTTCGATCCGATCTGTTGTGGACTGCTATTCAAGGCACCTGACAGGCCATTCTACGCATTGGTCAGGGGCTTATCCCAGGTCTCACATGGGGGAGACTCCGCCAATTTTGTGCTGGCGTTGCTCCCCGGCTCCGCGCCGCAATCCAAGCAGGCGAGTGGGAAGTTGATCTGGCAGGTTACCGTCGCAGCCGGAAACGAGCTAAAACTTTGGTTCACGGTGGCAGGTTCGCACACCGGTCCAACTCAAGCCTATCTTGCTGGTGCGGCTGCACTGCACCAACCCTATCAATTGCTGCGCCGCAAGGTAGATGGCCGAGTTGCGCTTTTGTCCAACAGCCTAGCCGATATTCCAAACGTCACGCTTCAGGCCGCCTTCGACTGGGCCAAACTAAACTTGGCTGACATGCGCCGCGTGGTCACTGACGCACGGATTCTGGACACTCAAAATGGCATTCAATATGGCGAAATCTATCCGCGCGTACTTGCGACCTACGGTGTGCTAAGTGGCCTCAGTGCCGGTTACCCGGATTATCCATGGTACTTCGGTACCGACGGACTCTACACGGTGTTCGGACTCGTGTCCGTCGGCCAGTTCCAAGCCGCCAAAGATCATCTCCGACTCTTACGGGAAGTTTCGCGTACGGTTAACGGCTCGACCGGTAAAGTTTTGCATGAAATTTTGACCGACGGCTCGGTATATTATGGTACCAGCCAGCAACCGGGTGACATCAATGAGACAGCGGAGTTCGCCACCGCAGTGGCCACTCTTTGGCACTGGAGCGGCGACAACGAGGTTCGGGAAGAAAACTATCAGTTTATAGTAGACGGTCTCCATTATCTCATCGGTGCGCTGGACGTCGGCAATGATGGATGGCCGGAAGGCGATGGTATAGTTGAAGCCTCCGGGATGGGAGCGAAGAAGCTGGATGTCGCAGTTTACACCATTCGCGCGTTGAATGACTTGGCGGAAATGGCGGCCAGCAAAACCGACGAAGCAACGCAGAAGTGGGCGATAGAAAAGGCGAGCGTGCTGCTTAGCCGGTTCGAGCAGGATTGGTGGATGCCTGAACGAGAGCTCTACGCTGATTCCTTGGCCCTGAACCAAAAAGTGCCGACCAATCCTCTGGCTGCACTTGGCACTGCGCCCATCACGAAGCTGCAGCAATCGTACTGGACAGTCGCCACTCCCATGGAGACTGACTTCGCGTCGAGTGAACACGCCAACACCGCTTTTCCAAAATTGGAGTCTTCGACGTTTACTGGGACAAACGGCCTTTATCAAGCAGGCAGAGGCGGTGGTCCCTTCGGCAAAGGCGATCTCGAGGCCTCCGCTCTTCCCAGTTCTGTAATGGCGGTTGCAGAAGCCAACTACGGACGCGTCGACGAATCGATGCGTTACGTGCTGGACATCGCGCGCCAGCTCGATTTGGAGCAACCCGGTGCCCTTCCAGAGCAAATGCCCAGCCCGGATTATGTCCTGTTCCCGTTTCGTCCTTTTTCTGAGAGAACGATGGTGATGCAGGCTTGGTCGTCATACGGAGTGCTCTATCCAATAACTCATTGCTTCTTGGGTGTCGAACCGCACATGGACCAAGGACTTCTCATTGTAGTTCCGCAGCTGCCCAGCAGCCTGCCTTGCTTGAGCATCCAGCAGTTGCAGATCGGCAAGCAAAGCGTGACGGTGGCGGCCCGGCGCTCAGAGAAGCTCTACGTGACCGAAGTAACCCTCCCGGCCGAATGCCGCCTGGAGATTGGTCATATAGTGCCTGCCAATTCTTCAATTGCATCGGTGACGCTGAATGGTAGAGCTGTCAGTTACGAGATGCGTTCCACCCATCGGGGGAGCGAGGTGGTTGCTCAGGGGTTCACCGCCGGTACCTACAGTCTGGTGATCCAGACCCGCTGACCTGGTAGTGCACTGTACCACTTATATTGGAAGTGCGGCCGCGGCAATTTTCGGCTCCGGCAAGAGTCGCAGGAGGAGCGTATCCGATCTGATACGTGACGGCTGAGCGACGCAGCATGGGCCGGAAAGTATTCCGGCGCGGGCCCATTGCTACGTTACGGGCAACTCTGGAATAGTTTCGTTGCTCAACCGAGGTCGCTGATGCTGCTGATTTCTGCTAACCATAACAACGAGAATCCCTGTAACTAAAGCGCAAGCAGACACTGCACGAGCACGATCTCTCTCCGAAGCTATTAGATAGTAAGTACATCAAAGAACAATTGCGGAAGCGTTGGCTAGCGAGTCGCACCCGTTTCATAGCAGGGTGAGAATGGACGCGGAGATTCTGCCGTGAGCGACTCACGCCACTAGGGCTCCTGTGGATCAATGGTAGTGTCCACCGACCACGGGTACCGAGAAGGCCGGGTTGTGAGGCGTCCCGGGCCTTCTCAATTCTGGCGAAGGTAGCATATGATATACAAAGGGGTCAGATTCGAGGTCACCAAAACAGAAAATCCTTCCGCGTTGCCGAGACCACATGGTCAAAACGCTTGGACATGGAAAGCCCGGGTGTTCGGTGAAGTACTGACAGCAACACTGATTGCAAAAACTGAGCCTGAAGTAATCGAATCCGTAATCCGGTTCATCGACAATAATGGGTTTTCGGCTGAACACCTGATCGACTCCTCAGATCTCACCTTAAAGGGTGCGTCGACGAAGTCTGTCGTCGTGAGAACTGTTCGTGGAAACCCGGAAAAGGGAAGGGAAAATGAAGGATGAGGGCAGAGTGATCGCCGCAGCCGAAAAGAACCATCCCTGCATGATTGGACGCATATCTGAAGGTGTGTTGGAAACGGCCCGATTCAGTGGCGACTATGAATTCAGAGCAGTTCTTTCAGAAACCTTCGTTTTAGAAACTTAATCCTTCGCGTCACCTCCCTGGTTGGCTCGGGCGATGGTTTACTGAGAGTATTCAGGTATCCAGAATGTCATCCCACTGCTCCGGGTGTTCCTTTCCACGTGCAATGAGTTTACGCTTTGAGGCTTTGCTCAACTCCTCGAGAGATTCTTCCTCCTCGGCGTCCGCGAGGCCTGGGATCTCTTTCCAATTTTTGCGGCGTCTGACCTTGCGTGCCCGTCCCTCCGCGAAC
>JAFAQT010000393.1 GCA_019246215.1 Verrucomicrobiota bacterium | reverse complement strand
CTTCATCTTTTAACACGTGGATCCTGGTTTAAGCACTCGGGTAGTACCCCTAAAAAGTCGGTCGGGGTCAAGGCTAATGGCGCTAAGTTAACCAGGTTTGAAATGCTTCTTGACTCCGAAGGGTCGAGAGTACTCAGCCCTCCGGCTTCTTCAGGCATAGGCGTCACCACCGTTCTTTCTCTTTGGAGAGGAGATTTTAGGACAGTTTATTTGATTACTTATTCTACAATAGGCACTAAATAGACGCACAGCGTCTCTTTAAGCGCTTCCTAGCCCGCACTGAGCTCGTCGCTTCGCCTTTGCGTGATTTTAGCGGGCGGGCACTATTCGGCTCAAGGCCCAGCGGGTTTCACTTTCGGTCTACCACTTACCGCTGACACTGCCACCGCTGTCCTACAGAATCAGACTCAGGTCGCCGAATTCATGCCAAAGATAGCGTTGTCGGATAGCCTCCGAGTACGCTGCGTAAATGCTCTCCGGCTTTACGAACGCTGCCAGCAAATCGAGATGGCTTGCTTCTGGTTCGTGTAACCCCGTGAGCAGACCGTTCACAACCTGCAAGCGAAATCGAGCGGCGATGCGCAGTCGGGTGTAACGATGACACGCCCGCACTTCGCCTCCGGACTCGGTCGCCGCCGACTCTAACGCGCGTACCACTGTGGTCCCGATCGCCACAATTCGCCGTCCGGAAGTTTTTGCTCGGCGGATTTTGTCGGCCGCTTCTTCGCTGATCCAATACTCCTCTTCGGAAGCCAGGTGTTGATGGTCGATCTCGTCGTCCAAATAGGAAGATAGCCCCGCATGCAGAGTGATCGAAGCACTTTCAATACCTCGGTTTCGTAATTGAAGAAGAAGCCTCCAGCTAAATGCGCGTCCAGCGCTCGGCATCTCCGCTGAACCGGGGTGCAGCGCGTAAACGTTCTGGTAATATCTCAGCTGCCAAGGCGCGGAGAGATAGCGATAACGGATCGGTTGCCCGATGCGATAAACCAGGTCGAGAAACTCGATGCCGCTCTTTGAGAATCGTAGTTTCCACAGACGCGGTATGTGGCGATCCTGCTCAAGGACTTCGCAATGGAGGCCCTCTCCGAAATCCAGGATCGAGGGTTTTGCGAACAGATTCTCGGCCCCCGTTCCCGGTTCTGGAAGGAGCAGCGCAAGCCAACTCCCGTCCGGGAGCGATTCCGCTAGTCGCAGTTCGATTTTCGTTTGTGAGCCTTCGTACCGGCCAACCAATGTGGCTGGGAGCGTCCGGCTGGAGTTGAACACCAGTAAATCACCAGGCTCCAGATAGGACGCGATGCAATCGAATCGTGTATGGCTTACATAGCCGCTGTTGCGTTCGAGCACTAACAACCGCACGCCATCTCGAGCTAAACCGCGACGCTCTGCCGGTCTATCGGCGTTTAATGCGGAAGGTAAAAGAAAAGCGGAGGTTTGACGAACTGACGCCGGTCTCTTCTTGCGTTTACTCTTAATCGGAGGCAGGTCGGGCCACAGCAACATAGTTATGCCTTCATTGTTAGATTGCGCCAGTTCGCCTGCGCTTCCAGACGTTTGCCACGCACGTGTCGGCCTGCTTCGGAAGCAAGAAAGATAAAGATATCGGTGACCGCGGCAGGATCCACCCATGCGGCGGGGTCTTCGTTTGGTTCCGCTTCGCGATGCATGGCCGTATTCATATTTCCGGGGTCGACCCAATTGACTCGCACCGGAGTTTCCGCCAGCTCAGCAGCCCACGTCTGTGATAGCCCTTCCAAACCGAACTTGCTGATTCCATAGGCGCCCCATCCGGGATAGCCGACCCGACCTGCGTCACTCGTCACGTTGATAATGGATCCGCCATGGTCGATCATAGCGGCTAGCAAGTTCTGGATCAGAAGTAGGGGCGCAATGAGATTAACGTTTAACACCTCCTGGAAATCCTCTACCGGATAATCTAACAGGTAAGGCATTGGCACCGGTCCCAGGGTCGAAGCGTTATTGACTAGGATATCCAAGCGGCCGCCACACGCTTCCAGGGTGACAGCGGCAGTTCGTTCGACGTCAGCCATCGAACCCAGATCGGCCTGAATAGGTGTTACCTTCGCGTGAGGCGCGATTTTCGCAATTTCCGATTTCAGTTTCTGCAATGCTTCTTTTCTGCGGGCGACGAGGGCAAGCCCGTGGACATCTTCTCGTGCATAAGACAGTGCGAGTTCACGACCGAGGCCCCCCGAAGCGCCGGTTATAAGTGCAAATCTGCCAGTTAACAGTTTCATGAGCATCTCCGCTGTCCTCGTTGACTTGCATTGAAGCAGAGGGCAGTTTTAAAAGTATTAACTTGGTAAATCGCGCTAAT
>JAFAQT010000319.1 GCA_019246215.1 Verrucomicrobiota bacterium | reverse complement strand
AGAAAGCCATCCATCACGTCATCGATATAAACCCAATCGACCATCCGCGTGCCACTGCTTAGCTTGGGCACCTCTCCACTCAATAGGGAGCGGATCAGATAGGAGACTATCTTCGTGCCCGGCTGCTTTGGGCCATAGGTCATGAATGGCCGTAGGACGACGACCGGGACATTGTAAACGCGATGGAACATTTTTGCGTAGGTCACGCTCGACATTTTGGCCGCAGCATAAGGTGAGATTGGCGCCTCTCCTCCCACGGATTCTTCCAGCGAAGCAGTGGTAATGAACCGTCTGACGGGCTTTTCAGCTGCGGCCAGCAACAGGTTCACTGTGGTCAGAATGTCACTTTCCAGAGTGGGCATGACAAGGCTTAGATCGCGACCACCATCCGGGCGGCCGCAAAGTTGATAAACAATATCCGGGCTCAGTTCGTTGAAAATCGATCGAATAGCAGCACGGTCTACCATATCCGCCCGGATCCGCTGCAGCCTAGCTCTGCTTTCGCCTTGCGGTCTTCTTGAAACGGCAAGCACTTCCGCACCCGCCTGTAGCAGACGTTCAACCAGGTGTTGGCCGAGAAATCCGCCTGCACCTGCGACGAGGATTCTTTTACCCTGGATCTCGCTGTTCCCCAAGTCGCTCATGATCTGGACAATGGGCCCCTATCCTTCGAGGATTCGTCCGATTACGCAGCAAGATAGCATCGACTCTCCCGCAGGGGCGCAAAGACAGCATTCGCCCGCAAGCCTCAACCGCGCGAGGGTAACACAACCTAACTCCCTCAATGGGAAGTCCAGGAGTCAATTCTGGGTCCTACTTCCAAAACCAGTTGATCATTTTGCCTGGTACACAAGCACTGCATCTTCTGGCGGAGCCTCCGTGTCATACGGCGCAACAAGGTCGTCTGGCAGCCGCGCAAAATCGCTTCCGCGGAGATAATCACGCAGGGTAGTGCCGGTGCACTCGGAATCAATGTTCGGAGCGCCTGAACGTGTCTTTACGTCATCAAAATGAACAGTGCGAAAATCAATACTGAACCGAGTATACCCGGAGGTATTTGGAACGGTGGAGTGCAATTGAGCAGCGGGAAAAAGGATGATTCCACCCACTTTGCAGATCACTCGCAGCTGGGGCTCAAGTTCTATCGGTTCCTCCGCGCGGGGCTGTTTGCGGGTGTCAGACTTGATTTGCTGCGCGGCGCTAGCGCGGCTCTCCTTGTTCCATCGATAGTAGTTGTAATCTCGGGAACTATTCTTGATCGGCTGATCCCAGTATTTGGGATGGAGGGCCAAACAGTTCTCAGGAACAATATCGTAAACGGGAAGCCACCAGTTGATCTGGCACTGCGGTGCTGAGTACCAAGTGTCCCGATGTGGATGGAAAGCGTAGGCCAAACCCGAAGTGAGATAATTGTCGCTGGTGGCTGTCCGAAGACGCGGAACGTCAAAATAGGTCTTAGCCAATTCACATCCGAGCTCCCCAAGAACACCCTGAATCAATTTTTTGGAGGTGGGATGGTGAATGAACTTAGGTTTAAGTGTCTCCAGCACGCCGGCGTACTTTTCCGGTGTCATCTCAAATTGTGCTTTCGTGGGGTGATACGGCGCAAAAGCCTCTTCAGAGAGCTGTTGAGCAAACTGACAAAGCGCTAGTGAACTTGGTGTTGGCGAATAAACGAAAAGTTGCCCCTGATACAGAAGACTTCTGCGTTCTTGATCCTGAGCGGGTGAGTCGACAAACAAGGCATTCATATTTGTTATATATCTCGAAACTGTTTGTAATTAGGTTATGTACTCGAGCCTTCGGAGCTGCTCGCGGCATCATTCAGTCGTTAGGAACTCGGCAAAACTCCGGACCGGATCCCCAGACAGTCTTTTGCTTCATACTTTTTCCTGCTCAGCAGACTTGCTCAACAGGTGACCATTCCACACCGCCCACGGTGCGTTTCCGCGGCTATAGAGATCCTCCAGTTCTTGCAGCTCTTTGAAGGTGTCCATACAAGCCCAGAAACCGTTGTGAGAGTAAGACAGAAGTTTAGCCTCCGAAATCAGTCGTCGAAACGGTTGCTCTACCAATTCTTCACCATCTTTGATGTATCGGAAAATCTCGGGCCGGAATATGAAAAAGCCACCGTTCATCCGTGCACCTGACTTGGCAATGTGCTCGATGCTTTTGACAATGCCTTCACCATCTACTGAGATCACATGAAAGCTCGCTCTCGGCTTAACGCTGACAAAACAAGCTACCGCCCTGGTTCGGAGGAAAGCTTCGACTAAATTATCGAGATTCACATCAGACAGGCCGTCAGTGTAGTTGGCAAGAAACACCTCCTCATCTTGCACATGTTTTTCGACCGCCTTCAGGCGTTGTCCAATATTTGCGCTAAGGCCTGTGTCGACAAACGTGATCCGCCAATCGTCAATATCGCTGGTCAGCAACTGGATATTTTTGCCGCCTCCTGACAAGACAAAGTCATTGGACGCACATTCGTCATAGTTGCGGAAGTAGTTCTTTACCACATCAGCTTTGTACCCCAAGCAAAGGATGAAATTGTTGTGCCCGTAATGGGCATAATACTTCATCACATGCCATAGGATCGGCCGATAGCCGATCGGTACCATTGGTTTGGGAACTGACTCGGAGTACTCGCGCATCCGCATACCCAAC
>JAFAQT010000351.1 GCA_019246215.1 Verrucomicrobiota bacterium | reverse complement strand
TTCGAACACTCGAGCCAAACTCCTTTCATCTGGAAAACGTGTGTAAATTCTCGTTGAACGCCGAACATTGAGTTTAGAACGTTTGCGCTACTCCCCCGGCGGACGATATTCAACGGGAATTTTGACGGCCTGATCGACCTCTTCAGGCGTCAAAAGAACGATCGTTTTCGTCCGAATCGCCCCCGTCGTTATTGCCAGCGAAATGGCGGCAGCTGTCGCGTTATCCGGTCCCTCTGAGATCACGTAGGCGTCGTTGTCACCGAAGGCGAAGTAAAATCCTTCCAGGCGGCCGCCCAAATTCTGCAGCATCTTCTCCACCGTCGCACGACGAGCTGTTCCCCCCTCCTTCACGAGCCCTTTTAAACCTTCCGGGGTGTAAGAAACCATTGTCAAATACTTCGGCATAACTTCGCGCAGGTGAACGGCGCCGTCTCTCGTAGAATCTCAGTGTCCCCACTTCCGAAGAATAATCCAGTGCTTCTTCAGTTAATTGTGGACGAATGAATGAAACGCCATTGAATTTCTGCATTGTCTTGTCCGGCACTCTTGAATTTCGTCTAAAGCAAAGGTATGAAAGCACCCATCCTGTTGGCCCTCGCCACCGCAGCTCTGACATTGACGTCAGCCGCATCTGCAACTAAGTACAACGAACTGATCGCGCAGGGGTTTCGCTGGGCGACTGCCGATGGACCATACGCCTGCGTCTCCAAAGAAGATGTTCATCGAATGGCAAGCAACCCGGGAGACTCGGTTGAGTTGAAAATGATCGAACAAGTGAAAGCCTATTATTTGACGCCGGGAACAATCGTGCAGGTCACTGAGGAAGATCCCCGCACCGGAACGTCAAAAATTCGGATGGCTGGAATTACCCTCGATCTCTGGACTCTGACGAAGTTCCTCAGCAAACACCCGATTAGGGATACATACGGAGTCATCGAAACCCCAGAAACGTCTGGTCTGATTCCGACAGCGAGTCCGGCCCTCAATGCGGGTCCGACGCCGTCGCCTGGCTTCAGCCCACTTCCAGGCTCGAATCCGGCCCCCAGTGCGAGCCCAATCCCGACCGCCAGTCCGATGCCCAACGAAAGCCCAACGCCCGCAATCAGTCAGTAGCAGCTAGCGTTGTCATTGCCTTCGGGGTTTGCTTCTTTGCGCGAGTCGAGCAGACTGAGAACGGTTTGGCAACGTACGCCGATACGCGCACACGCTCTTCGTTCTTCTCTTCCCTCTTCAACCCCTGAAAAACTATATGGCTACTGAAATTCGATTCGGACTGATTGGCTTAGGCCTTATGGGAAGGGAATTTGCCAGCGCTGCCGCGCGTTGGGGCCATTTGACCAACGTCGATGCTCGCCCCGTTCTCACGGCGGCGTGTGATACGGATGAACGCGCCTTCGGATGGTTCAAAAAAAATGTTCCGACTCTGGAGTTCACGACCACCGATTACCATGCGCTTTTGCAGCGTGAAGAGGTAGAAGCCGTTTATTGTGCAGTTCCTCATCATTTGCATGCTCAGTTCTATACCGACATCATTCGGGCAGGTAAACATCTGCTGGGAGAGAAGCCGTTTGGAATCGATTTGGCCGCCAACCGGGCGATTCTGGACGAAATTGAAAAGAACCCTCGGGCCTTTGTTCGATGCTCTTCGGAGTTCCCTTTCTTACCGGGCGCGGTCGCAATCATTCGTGCTCTGTGGGAGAAGGATTTCGGGAAGTTGGTCGAAGTCGAAAGCGGCCTGCTGCATTCGTCTGATCTCAACTCCAAAAAGCCGATTAATTGGAAACGGATGGTAGAGTACAACGGTGAATATGGCTGCATGGGTGATCTGGGAATACACGCCGTCCATATTCCCTTGAGGTTCGGATGGTTCCCGGCTCGAGTTAATGCGCAACTCAGCAAGATTGTACGGGAACGTCCGGATGGCAAAGGCGGGTTTGTCCCCTGCAAAACATGGGATAACGCAACGATCTACGGCGAAGTCAGCCAGAAAGACCATCGGTTCCCCCTGACCATCCATACAAAACGGGTCGCTCCTGGCGAAACGAACACCTGGTTCATCCGCGTCATTGGCACGAAGCGGTCCATGGCTTACTCAACGAAATATCCGAAGACTCTGCAGGTAATGGAGTACGAGGAGGGCGGCCCGCAGGCGTGGCAGCATATTGACCTCGGTCACGAGAGCGCGTATCCAACGATTACCGGCTCGATCTTCGAATTCGGGTTCACAGATAGCATCCTCCAGATGTGGGCAGCGTTCTGCGACGAGCTGGCCAACGGACGGAAAAAGATGAAGCAGCCATTTTATTGTGCAACGCCGGAGGAGACGCATCAGAGCCATTTGATCTTCACACAGGCATTGGAGTCCTATGGGAACCGTGCATAGCCCGTTGACGACGAGGCAGCGGTGGTCAATTTTTCAGAGAAGATATCCTTCTTGAAGTTTACGTAGGGCCAATGAACCAATTCAAATCACTCCGGGCATCTTCGCTGTATTGTCCCAAGTGCAAGACGGCTCAACCTGTACGCGAGAGACTGCTATTGATTTTACCGGATCGAGAAATTTACGATTATTTGTGCAGCTCCTGTGCGACCTCGGTTGGAACACGCGAGGTCCGGGCCGCCGAGATGCCTCGTCCGCCGCTGATTTTGCATTAATGAGCATGAACCGGTGGCAGAATGCCCAGCGTTGCGGATTAGCGAAGGCGCAGCGGGTACGGTGGAGGTAGAGAAAACAGGAAAGAGGCACCTCCAGGATTGCTACTTAAGGTTTGCATTTGAGCTCTAATATGTTCATATGAACATATGAACAACTCGGACATTATCCCCCCGTCTATCGCCGGCAGTTTGGCGGAAATTGAGCGGTCCGTTCAGCGATTTCGGAGTTGGTACAGCCTGGGAGCGGATCCGGAACGATTGTTAACAGATGAGATCATCACGATGAGGTTTGAATTGATTCGCCTTTGGTCGGAGATCAGTTCGGAAAAGAAGCCGCGAACCGACCGCTAGGCGAGAAGGCGGGCGAAGGGTCTTCGCAAGGCGGAAGGGTTCGGACGGATAGATCTTGGACAACCTTCCTGAGGCGCGTTGCTGAACAATACATGAGTCGTCCGAAGCAATTTGAACGCGACCGGCCGCTCCACTGCGTTCATCCTCACGCCTGAAAGTGGCTTGACCTCCGGAGCGTTCGACAAGAGGCTACCGCCGAAAATCATCTCGGGTCATCTCGGATCGCCGAGTTCGCACGCTGCAAATGCCACACGACGTATTTATCAGTAACTCTACCGCCGAGAAGTTAACTGCCTATGCGATCTGCAGCGAGCTGGAATCCATTGGGATCCGATGCTGGATTTTGCCGCGAGACTTGGACATCGGGAGCGGCTGTGATCAATCGATCGCAAATGCCGTCGCGTGTTGCCGGATCATGATTGTCGTTTTGTTCGATTACGCCAATCGTTCCGATCGCGTCGACCGACAGCTCGAGCTTGCCTTCAATAAGGGAATGGTCGTTATCCCGTTTCGAACTGAGTCCCCCTCAGCCGACGGTGAACCTCAATCTACTGCCGTGGATTCGGTGCACTGGCTCGAGGCGATGACGCCCGAGATGCTACAGCGTGTGAGATCGTTGCGCGATATGGTTCGGGGATTTATCGATGGCCAGAAAGATGATCCTTTGCAGGCCAACCAACGAATACCGCGCCTGAGCCTCGAAAGCTCTGTGGAGTTGCCACAGCGCGAAGCCATCAATGTCACCGCGCCGCTGCCTGCAACGGACGTTCTCGAGGGCTCGCCCGTCTCAAATACAGAAGTGAATTCGTTGCCTGATTTCAAAGATCTAGAAAAGAGCCAATCGGAGAGCGAAGGAGCAGCTTCTCAACAGACGACGACTTCGAAGTGGATGGCGATAAGGGCCTTGCTCCTGACGCTGCTGCCGTTCGCCATCGTTGGCGGTGTCGGCGTGTGGCAAGCGAAAAACTGGCATAGATCGCAAACGCGGGAGCAGGCGGCAACGGCGGCTTCAATCGATTCACCGGTCCTCGCCAAAGTTCAGCATGAAGAAAGATTTTCGGCCGCGGACCCTGGATGGGGTACATTCGATGCAAACTGGACAGTCGCAGATGGCAAGCTACGGGTCACGCCCCTGTTGAACAGCAGCGCGGTTCTGATTAACCATGGACACGGTTTTACGGAGGCTGAGATTACCGCAGAAATTATGATGTTCAAAGGGGAAGATCTTGGCCAGCTCGGAGGCTTGGTCTTCTGGGCAAGGGATTATAACGACTGTTACGCGTTCGTGATCTCTGCGGATGGCAAATTCGCGCTCGGCCGAAAACTCATCGGCCGTTGGATCAAGCCGATCGCCAAAACGGGAAATCCTGCAATCAAGACCGGAATCGGCCAGACAAATAAGTTGCGCGTACGAACGGAGGGGAATCAGTTAACGGCCTCGATCAACGATATTCAGGTCGCTACCTTGAAGGGAGAAGCGCCTCAGGGCGTTTCTTACATCGGTTTGTATGGCGAGTCCGCGGAAACGACTCGGAACGTCTGGGAATTCACAAACCTGACAGTAATCAGTACGCATTGACCTAAATTGCAAACCTGGAAACACGGTTTGCAGATCCGCAGATTAACCTGGATTTTGGGAACCGGAGGTGCGCGCGAAAAGATCGAAGGCCCTGTTTTCGTTATCGACGACCTGCATGATCAGTCGAGGAGGAGCATTTTGCCAGGCAGGGTTTTGCACGAAGGCTTTGGCGCGCGTTACAGGCAACAGGATGTAGTCTGCCTGCGCCGGCAGATCTGCGATCCCGTGAAAATAGCGAACTTCCGGCTCCAGATAGTACCAGAAGGGCCGATAGCTGTCTTCAAGCACCCAAAGCTGCATTCCGATCGGCAACGCGGCGCGGATTGCGCCAGCCACTTCACGGGACCGAAGCTTGTTTGCTGAGTCAATTCGCGGCATGACAATTGTCGCAAAAACCATCATAGCGAGCGCTGTGACGGCCCCGCTGACGATCGCCTGCGCCACAAGGTCACCGCTGCGGGCGAGCGGAATGGAGGAAGAGTGGCCTCTTTTCGGCACGACGAAAGGCCAAAGGGCTGCAGCCACCGCTGCCCCAATAATGGTCCAGAGTAGAATCCACCAATCGGCTCGGGCGAAAAAAGGCATTGCCGCAATGCCGAGTGAAACAACCGCCAAAAGCAGACCGTTAATCCGACGCCAGACCGGTGCGATCCAATCGGGAATGCTCGACCCGTTATCCACCGTCAATGCGCGGCCTAACAGAAGGCAAGGCACAACAATCAAAGGGTAAATATAGCGGGGAGACCCGTTAGGCAAGAGGACCATCAGAATGGTTGTAGCGACCATCCCCCACCTTGCTCCTCGGAATAAGGCAAGATCTCTGGGCCGGGAACGGGAGCAGGCGGTTATCACGGCCAGCGTTTCCTTCCGCCACAGCAGAGGCAACATTAGCGTCCACGGCAAAAAGTTCTTCAGTGTCTGCGGACCATTCAGCAGCCAGGTTGCGAGCCGAAAATGTTCGTCAGACTCCGGCGAGGCGCGAGAAGCGAGTTGTTCCCACCAAAATCGCCAAACGCCGATCGGATTGTGACCACTGACAGCAAGCGAGCAGGGAACCGCCCAGCAGAGTAGTGCACCCACAATCAGGACGAGCGAAAGCAAATGTGCGGGGTGCAGCAGAGAACGTACATTTTTGCCAAAGAAAAGAACCGGCAAAATAGCCCCATAATAAAAGATTAAGTGGGTTGGGCCTTTGGTCAGCATACCCAACGCGAGAAACGGGGCGGGAAAGAGCCAGAGCTGCGTTGAGCCAGCCTCCTCGCGCCACGAAGTCATCCACAACACGAGTGCTATCCCGGTGACCGAAACGTACATTGCCTCCAGTTCCGCGAGTCTGCCACTCTCAATCATCGTGAGGTTAACCAGAAAGAAAATCGCTGCGATCAAACCGCCTTCCTGGCCGAGCCAGCGGCGCCCGCCGATTACCAGGACCGTGATTGCGAGCGCAAACGTGGCAAGCACCGACGGTAACCGAACAGCCCACTCGCTTACGCCGCCGGAGAGTTTACAGCTGAGTGCAATCGCCCAATTGAGCAAGGGCGGCTTACGCAAGTAGGGATCTGATCCGACTCGAGGCACGAGCCAGTCGCCCGACGCCAGCATGTGGAGCCCCGGGAGAGCCCGTCGCGGTTCCTCATGCTGGAGCTGGAGAGTGCCAAGACCCGACAAGTAGATGCCGGCCCATAAGAGCGAAATGCAAACATATGCGCGGAAGGGCGTCAGTCGGAAGTCCGGTGCGGTCGAGGGGGAGTTGAATGAGAAGCTCACTTTGAAGCGGCCGCCTTAGTGTTCCGGTCAGACCGCCGGCAGACGAAGAGATAAAAGTGGTTCACCTGGCGGGCATCCTGAAAGGTGTGGATCTCGCCGGCCTGCCGGATATCCGGAAAATCCTCTTGAAGCGACGCCGGCAGCCGATTGGTATCCGAGACATAAATTGCGTCGTCGGCAGGGTGCATGTCCCGATACGTCGGCCAGAGCACGAGTTGGTTGAATGGAGGACTGGAAACCGGCATGAACGTGTCCGGTTGTCCGGGGAGATAAAAGGACAATAGTGCGGCGGTCATATATTTATTGGCAATGACAACGTGGGCCCGAGCATCGGTTTCCAACGCGCCGATCTGAGCCGCCAAGTTGCGGGATCCGCGGGCGCGATCCAGTGGATCGAGACGCGCGGACAGACGCAGCCAGGAAGTCTCATGCAGGAGTGCGGTCTCCAAAAAAGCAAGCGCCAATCCGCTATACACGACCCATTTCGCCCAAGGATAAATCCGAACCGCCTCGCACCACTTTGCCGAGGCAAGGATCAATCCCGCGACATAAGCGGCGGCAGCCCAGTTTGCCTGGCTGGCTTTCTGGAAGCTGAGAAGCAGATAAATAAGGAAAAGCGGCAGAAAAAGCGCTAAAAGGTATCCGGTCTGGACACGCGGCGTCGGCGCAAGCCTCGGCCAAAAGACAGCTATCAGGATGCCGAGAAACAGGACAGGAGAAATGACTCCAGCTTGCTGCCCGAGGAAGGAGAGCACCTCAAGCGGTTGAAAGCGGATCCGCTGGTCCATGGCGCCGCGATGGACTAAGAAGTGGCTGGTTGGAAACCCGTGGTGCCAGTTCCAAATCAGAACAGGAATAAAGAGTAAAGCAACGACCAGAAGCATTGTCGCGAAGGTCATTCTTCGAAAGTGTTGCCGAGAAGGCACGTGCCAGGCGCAAAATCCGCCAAAGGAGAGCAGTTCAATCACGCCGGTGTATTTCGAAAGCATGCTCAAACCGACAAGCAAACCGGTCAGGGCCCACCATCCGAGCCGGGTCCGGTCTTTTGCATACCAGAAGGTCAGCGCTGCAAGCGTCCAGAAGAAGACATAAACGACGTCAATGGTCATGAGCGTCGCGCCCACCGCAAAGAGCGGCGTCACGGTTGCCAGAACAACCGACCAGAAGCCGACTTGGTCAGAAAATAACCGGCGCGCGAGCAAGAAAATTCCCGTTCCGGTACCAAGTGCTAAGATCGTGGCAAAAAAGCGGATCCCGAACACCGTCTGACCGAAGAGCCTTGTTCCCGCCGAGATGAACCACGCGATAACGGGGCCCTTGTCCAGATAGCAAAAGTCAGGGTGCCGGGACCATAGCCAGTAATAAGCCTCGTCTCCGACTAGTTCGAGATGCGTGCAGTACCAAAGATGGAAGATGGTTCCCAGGGACAGAATAGCGGCAGCCCAGCGTGCGTATGGAGAGGAAAAAAGATCGGTCATGACCTCTCACTGGCCAACAAAGCTGAGCCCTTTTCTTTTTGCCTGTCCAGGTAGGCCTTGCACGAAACCGAAAAGACGTGATCGACAGTGATGGACTTCATGCAGATGTTATCGCGACATGAGCTTTGCCGGTTATTGTAGGCGTTGACGCAAGGACTGCACGGTAACTGCATCCAGATCGGTACCGCGCGCGGCGTGAGGGCGCGAAACAAAAGTGGCGTTTCCGGCCCGAACAGCGTGATCACGGCGATCGGCGTCATCGAGGCAAAATGGGCGGGACCGCTGTCATTGGTAATCAGTAATTCGGCCAACGTGTAAAGGACCAACAATTGCGGCAGCGTGGTCTTACCAGCTAAAGAAAAGCAACGAGGAGAACCGACCTTCGCGGCGAGTTCGGCAATCGCTTCCGCCTCATCCGGCGCACCGGTCATGGCGACGCTCACTTTGCTAAACCGCTCCAAAAGCCGGCGTGCGAGGTCGACATACCTGTCAATGGGCCATCTGCGAAGCGGCAGCAAATCGCTAGCATTGGGATTCAAAAGAATCAGTGACGGTACATCTGGCTGGCCGCTTTCTCGTTGGATGATCGCCCGCACTTCCTGTGTGACGGCCGCTGAGGCAACGAACTGAGGCAAGATGGTATCGGCAGCTGGAACTTTTCCTGCAAAGGTGGGGAACCTGTCAGGAGGCTGCTCTAAGGCCTCCACCATCAGCTGAAAATTCTGACTCGTATGGATGTACGGATTGTACAATAACCGATGCGTCATTAGATCGCCACGATAGGGCCCTTCCCCGAAAAAAGTGTGAAATCCGACGCGCGATTCCGCCCCGGATAAAAACGTCAACGCTGCCGATGAGCGGGAAAAAAACTCCAGATCAATCGCGGCGTCGATCCCGAGTGCGCGGATCCGCTTGAGCGCTCGCAACGCATGGAGCCCGGCATCGAGGATATTCCGGTGACCCACGGTAACGACGTTCTGTTTGGGAATGAGATCCATCACATCGAGAATAAAACGGTTTTCTTCGAACACGAGGAAGTAGACGTTTGCGCGGCCAACCGTCTCGACTGCACGACAGATGGCATTGTAGGCGAGCACTGTGGAGCCTTGCTCGGCAAACTTGACGAACAAGATCTTGGTCGGTTTCCGAGCGATATTCCCAGCGACAGGGGGCGCGCTGAGCCGCCGAACAAAGCTCAAAGCGCCACACACCAGCACGCCGATCCACCGATCGATGAATTGCAGTTTGCGGGTATCAAGTGGAGGTCCCATACGATAACGGTGGCCGTCCGTGGGTCAGCGATAGAGCTATGGGACGGCAGGAAAGATCTTTAAATTCAATCCTCGGCTTGAGCAACCCCCATTCGCGAAGTTTCTCGAAACCGATATTTCCTCTCGCCTCCCTTGAAAAAGAAGGGTAAGCGAACTCCCTGAGCTGAGGCGTTGTACTTTGGACATCCCGTTTCTGAGCTTATGGAAACAGCGGTTCGACATTCGGCGAGAGAAAAATTGGACCGGCGAGGCACTTGGAATAAGTGCGCCTGGGTGTTCTGGGTGGCGGTCCTGACGGTACTGGCACTGCGTCCTATACTGGTTTCTCACCGTGGCACCTCTTTCGATACGTACCATCTGGCCGGATCCCATTGGCTACATGGCGAAAACATCTATAGCCATTGGATGGGCTTCGTCTATAGTCCTGCGGTGGCGGCGTTCTTCGCCCCGTTCGCGTGGATGCGTCCTACTTTCGCCAATGTGGTGTGGCGGCTTCTGAATTCAGGTTTGTTACTCGGAGGTCTGGCGGCCGTTTTGAGGACAAACCTATACGCAGGCATCAAAGTGAGGAATTTTGGCCTTGTTTACATACTCTTGGTCCCGTTAGCTGTGGGAAATATCGACATCAGTCAGGCGAACCCGTTGGTGGCCGGATTACTCCTGTTCGGGATAGCCGCCGTTTACGTTGAGCGTTGGAACAGCGCAGCTTTTTGCGTTGCAATTGCCACCTGTTTTAAGATCTATCCAATCGCCGTCGGGCTACTGATCTGCCTGATCGCGCCCCGGCGTTTCAGCTGGCGGTTTTTCCTTGCTCTGCTCTTGCTGCTTCTGGTCATTCCCTTTCTTTTCCAGAACTGGTCATATGTAGCGAACCAATATCGCGACTGGGCTGCGACTCGGATTTCGGATGATCGACGTCAGTGGCCGATTGAAAAGCTGCCGCTGGATCTTTGGTTTCTCATTCACTGGGTCGGACATCTGCCGATCCCGCCGAAAATCTATGCAATGATTCAATTGGGAACCGCAGGGGCGCTGGCGTTGTTCTGCGCTGTCCAGACCTGGAAAGGTTGGGCTAAGAATCGCGTTTTAATCGGTTTGTTCAGCCTCGCGTCGGTCTGGATGACTCTTTGCGGACCGGCAACAGAATCTTATACCTATTTAATTTTGACGCCGGCAATCCTTCTTGCGCTAGTCCAATCGTTTGACTCTCATCAACCAGCGTCGCTCCGGGGCTTGGTGTTCGCGGCCTTCATTTTACAACTATTAGCGGCAACCAGAGCGAGCTTCCTCCCGCATTTAAAGTCGTTCTGGGCGCTTTCCGTCCAACCATTCTCGGCGGTTGTGTTTCTGGTCTACACACTTTTATGGCTGTTTAACGAGTCGCTCTGGAGGGGGGGTACAGAGTCCGATCTATTCGGGGCCGACATTAAGTTGAACAACCAAGGCCGATGACCCTTCCCTCTTTAACCCCGCGTCTGCACAATGCGATTACGGCAGGAGTTTGGGCGGCGGTTTTGCTGGGCATCTGTGTTCGCACTGGATTGTTCCCTCATTCCCATGATGTTTTTGGAACCTACGTGGACGCAGGCCGTAAATGGGCCGCCTTGCAACCTCTTTACTCCTACACGCGAGGGTTCGTTTACAGTCCTTTAGTGGCCGCGTTTTTTGCTCCGTTCTCGTGGTTGCCAACTTGGGTAGGGTCGGTGCTCTGGCGGCTGCTGAACGTTGCAATCTTCGTAGGGGCAATTTTCTGGTGGCTAAAGGCGGAAATCAACTCGTACCTCCCGAAGTCGGGCTATTGGCTGGTATTTATGCTCATTCTCCCGCTGTCATTGGGCAACTTTAACAACGGTCAGGTCAACCCGATGATCACCGGATTGTTGATGTTGGCGCTGCTGACGGCGTACGAAGAGCGTTGGACACTTTCGGCGATCGCCGTAGCGTTTTCAGCTTACCTCAAGATTTATCCGCTCTCTATCGGTTTATTGCTGGTTGTACTCTACCCGCGGCAGTTCGGATGGCGCCTGGCCCTGACGTTGATCCTCATGGGTGCCATCTCATTTGTTCTTCAGCGGCCAGCTTACGTCCTGGAGCAATATCAGCGATGGTTCAGCACGAGGGCTGCCGACGATCGGCGAATGAACATGGATATTGCCCCCCGCGATTTCGCGATGATTCTGAGAGTGCTGCACATCCACTTGAGCACTGGTTTCGTACTAATCCTCCAAATGCTAGCCGCAGTCGGCACTGCTGCTATGTGTGTTGTAGGGCGCCTCAAAAAATGGTCGGAGCGACGTCTACTGAGTTGCATATTGACTCTAGGCACATGCTGGATGCTGCTATTTGGACCAGCCACGGAAGACGCGACCTACTGTATGATCGCCCCAGCCCTCGCCTTTGCCTTGGTACAAGCTTTTCATCAGAAGGTCCCTGTGTTGATGCGGATCCTAGTCTGCGCATCCTTTGCAATCTTGCTCTCAGGCTTGATCCTGAACGCGTTTTTCAGTTTCAAGAAGGCGCCCTTGTTGATGTCGGTGCAGCCTTTCGGAGCGCTCCTTTTTGCCACCTACTCGGTCCTATGGTTATTTCATCCGTCACTCTGGAAACAGGGACATAAGGTCTGAAACGGCGCCCATCTCACCGTTCGTATATAGCGCGGGCCTTCCGAAGCGAGTCATCCTCAAATCGAATTCCCGTGGAGATGTCCCGCTCCTTCAGAGCTGACTTCTACCAATCCTGTCCTAGCCCAACTTCCGCATTTTGGATTTTTTTAGAGCCCTTTTGGAGGTAGTAGTCGCCCGCGAAGCCTCTATTTTAGAGGATTGTTAGCTTGAAAACGCCAATTATAGTCACTAATTTTATGTGACTATCTTGTTGCCTCAACTGGTTCGAATCGGATATATAGGCACCATTGTTCATCAAGCGCACGAAACGAACTCTGCGGGGCAAGGTTTACACGAATCATCTGCTGGTTGAGTCGGTAGCCACCGAGCGTGGTCCGCGCCATCGAGTGGTCTGTTCCCTTGGTGCACTTTCTCCGGGCCCGAAAGCGCAATGGCTTAAGCTTGCGCACCATCTTCAGCAATCTTTAAGCGGCCAGGAGAGCCTTTTGGACGATTCCCCGCAGAAACAAGTCGCGCTCCAGAAGCCGGAGGTGGTTGCCAGGGGTCCAAAAAAGCACAGGAGCGGCAGCGACATTGATTGGGATGAGGTTGAGGTCGAAAAGGCCCGGCAAGCCGGAGCCGTCCACGTTGGCCATCAGATTTGGCAGCGCCTTGGATTGGACAAGATTCTCGCTGGAGCCGGCTTCGGGCGTAAAACGCGGATCCTGACCCAGATCATGACACTCAATCGCCTGATCGAACCCTGCTCCGAACTGGCGATGAGCGACTGGGTACGGCGGAGCGCGCTGGAGGATATTTTGAAAGAGAATTTCAGCCAACTCAACGAGGATCGGCTCTATCGGAATATGGACCGGCTTTACGGCAAGCGGGGGCCGATCGAAGCTGCCCTGCGCGAGAAGGAAAGGACTCTCTTCTCGCTCAAGGAGAGCATCCTGCTTTACGATCTGACATCGACCTATTTCGAAGGTCTCTGCTTGTCGAATGCCAAAGCCAAGCGCGGTTATTCGCGCGACTCCCGACCTGACTGCAAACAGGTGGTCGTCGGGCTTGTGCTCGACGCAGATGGGTTCCCCAAAGCCCATGAAATCTTCGCCGGCAATCGCAGTGATTCGACCACCGTGGCCGACATGCTCGGAGTGCTGGAAAAGCGTCTGGGCAAGAAGAAGGACGCCACCGTGATCGTGGACCGAGGCATGGCCAACCAGGAGAACCTGGCCACTATCCGCAAGGCTGGTTATCATTGGCTGGTGGCCGCTCGGCAACCCGAGCGAGTCTGCTATTTTGAGCAATTTGAAGACCAAGCAGGCTGGCAGGAGATCGTCCGGGAACCTTCGCCGCGCAATGAAGGCCAACGCAAAATGCGGGTGCTGCTCAAGCCGGCGCACAGTCCCGATGGCTCCCAAAGCGTGGCCTTATGCTGGAGTGAGGGGCGCACGGAAAAAGACCGGGCGATCCGTCAAAAGCAGGAGATCCGATTTTTGGCCGACACGGAAAAGCTCCGCAAGCGCATCGTCGCAGGCCGCCTGCGGACATCTGCCAAGATATATGAAGCCATGGGGCGTTTGAAGGAGCGTTACCCCCGGGTGGCTCGATACTACCTTATGGCTTACGACGAGCAGCAATCCGAGCTCTCTTGCCGCGAAGACCAGCAGCGCAAACAAAAAGCCGAATCCCTCGATGGCAGTTACCTGCTCAAAAGCAGCCACGACGACCTGAGTGCCGAAGACATCTGGCGCAACTATATCCTGCTGACACGAGTCGAGGCTGCCTTCCGCAGTCTCAAAAGCCCGCTCTGCGAGCGGCCCATCTTCCATCATCTGGAACGCCGAGTCGAAACCCACATCTTTTTGTGTGTGCTGGCCTATCACTTATTAGTCTGTATTGAGCGCGCCTTCCTTGACCAAGGCATCCACACCTCCTGGGAGACCTTGCGCCGGCAACTGTCCACCCACCAAGTCGTGACCGTGCGCCTGCCCACCGCTGAGGACCGAGTCCTTACCATCCGGCGCGATACACGGCCCGAGAAAATCCACACCGAGATTTACCGGGTCCTGCGTGTGCCCGAACGCATCCTGGCGCCGATCAATCGGTGGACCCAAAATAGTCACTAAACCCGCCCGCGAACCCGCATCAAATCAGCATCCAATTTTGAAAACGCGGAAGTCAGGCTAGCCTGAGTGAGGGCATCTGAAGCGCGGAATTCGGTAACCTTCGCGAAGAGCTCCAGACGTTTCTCATAGGTTTCGGGCCCTGCCAGCTTATGAGTGGGCAAGAACTTTTCCCATCGGCGTTTACCAGAGCTGGCCAGCAACTGCGGAGTGGCGAAGGTCTCCACAAAGGCCCAGGCTGCAGGGAGCGTCCAATCTTCAAAGGCCGCTAAGGCGGTTGGATAATATTC
>JAFAQT010000308.1 GCA_019246215.1 Verrucomicrobiota bacterium | reverse complement strand
TGCCGTACTCGAACGGCCGGACATTTGCGCTCCTTCGATTTTTCGCGAACGCGTTAGTTTCGCGGTTGCCGACATGAACAACATACCAACCGATCTCGCCGACCGGTTCGACTTCTGCTGGTCCGTATGCTCTCTGGAACACTTAGGTTCCCTCGAGCATGGTCTTCGCTTCGTTGAGAATTCAATAGATACATTGAAAATAGGCGGCATCGCTGTGCACACCACAGAATTTAACCTTCTCTCAAATGCAGCAACAGTGGAAAGCCCGGGTCTTTCGATTTACCGGAAATGCGATATCGAGGAGGTGACCAAGAGGTTGGAGCAAGCCGGTCATTACGTTGAGCCTCTTAATCTCAGCCCGGGCACTACGCTGGTCGATGACTATATTGACCTCCCGCCTTACCACAATGAACCGCATTTGCGTCTCCGGATCGGCGAATACGACTGCACGTCGGTCGGATTGATCATCACTCGCGGCGGGCGAAAACCCGTGGCACAGCCGATGGAAGTTCGATCGTCCTAGCAACTCTATTCAAGCGATGATAACAACGGGCAAATATTATTATACATTTTGGTCCAAGTGAATCGTTGGAGGGATTGACAATGAAACTGACTGGGATAGTCAAGGCTAGATTAGTTGACCCAATTATTAATCGCATTGCGGAGCGCATTGTTCATGTCTTGCTAATGAACGATCCTGATTTAATTTCGGAACCTAAAGCTATTGTGGATGCTGAACCGGGGATGAAAATTTCTCCTCCAGCTAAAACTTCAAGAAATAACGATGACCATACATTTATCGTAGACCTCTACCGAGGCCTGTTAGGACGTGATCCCGATGAAGATGGAATGCGCCATTTCAGCACTATGCTGAAGAATGGGAGCCTGGATCGGCTTGGTCTAATAAAGGAAGTCCTTTCCTCGGAAGAATACGGGAGTCGCGCGGCTTATATTCCTCGGGAACCGCAGGGATGCCTGCGGTCGGAGGCTGAGGCGGTATTTGCCAACTTTCAAAAGTATCAGGGCGCTGGACGCCCAGGATGTATTACCAATTTTCTTGGTGGCGTAACCGACGTCAGGTTTGTTCCCGGAGTTGATTCGGTTTCAGGCCTGGTTGAGGGTTACCCGATACCTGGCAACTTCCACGGCGACACACTAGAATGGGTTGGCACCCTCCGTTCAGTGATCGATGCTCGCAGCAGCACATTCACAATTTTTGAACTTGGGGCGGGCTGGGCTCCCTGGTGCGTGATCGCATTTCTCGCCGCCAAACAATGCGGTTTAAAAACGATTAAGGTCGTTGGAGTCGAAGGGGATGTTGGTCATGTTAGGTTTATGCGGGAGACGTTTGCTGCTAACGGCATCGATTCAGATACAGGAGAAGCAATTCTTGGCGTGATCGGCCTAACGGATGGCGACGCGCTTTTCCCCAAAGCTATGGACGCGAGCCGCGTTTACGGCGGCTTTGCTGCATTCTCAGATGCCGAAAGAATGGCGGGGGCGTTCGCAGATTTCACGGCACATCATGCTTCCGAAGTAGAAATGGTGGAACGGGTGCCATGCTTCAGCCTCGCGACGCTGATGCGCGACTATGAAGAGGTGGATCTGATTCATTGCGACATTCAGGGCGGGGAGGGAAATCTGTTCCCAAACATCATCGAACTACTCTCAGCCAAGGTGAAGCGGGTCGTGGTAGGGACTCATTCGTTTGAAATTGATCGCCAACTCGCCTGCCTCTTCCCAAGGAACGGCTGGGATTTAGAAGGCATCAGTGCATGTCTGATGCGGGAAGAGGGCGGGAAACCTGTTATTATTCGCGATGGAGTGCAGGTTTGGAGGAACGCACATAAATGAGAGCTGTCAACGAACTTTTCGAATCGGCTTCTTCACGTTTCGATGCGATTCTTGATGCAGTGTAAGCCGAGACTCCATAGATGCCATTCAACGATGTCCCTTCGGATCGCCCTGGTCAGCTCACCACGTAGCGGTAACTCCTGGACCCGGATGGTGCTCGCACGAACCCTGGGCCTCGAGGAGATCGCAATCCATAACTGGACAGATTTGCCAAGCGAGCTGCCAAAAAATTGCATTTTGCAGATCCACTGGTATCGAGAGCCAAATTTTCAGTCGTTCCTGCGAAAAAATAAGTTCCGCTTAATAGTTTTAGCCCGCCATCCATTAGACGTTCTCCTCTCCGTTTTACATTTTATCAAGTACGAGCCAATGACAGCTCGTTGGCTCGAAGGCAATTGTGCCATTTCACCAGAGCTGATCGAAAGTTCTCCTGTCTCCGCTGCGTTCTGCCGATACGCGACGAGTTGGGGAGCAGAAAACTTGCTTTCCATCAGTTATCAGTGGTGGCACGACCCCACCGCCTTGCGAATCCGGTACGAGGAGCTGGTGAGAGATCCGAAGGGCAAATTTACCGCCATCGTAAAGGTTTTCGACAGAACCACGGAAACGTTAGAGACAATCTTGCAGGAAATAAACTTCGAGAAATTCCGGGCGATGCCCAATCGTCACGGCTGGCAGGGACAGCCTGGGCTTTGGCGAAGGCTGATTCCGACTATTACGGCGCTGAACATCTATGCGTACCACTGCCGTGTTTTCAACGCACTTGGCTACCCCATACCTTTCTGGCTGACAACGCGTGCCAACGCAAAGCGTAATTGGGAGCGACTCAAAGCCTAGTCTATTATCAGTACTGATCTTTATTGAGCTCCGGCTTCTGGCTGCAGATTAATGATCGCTGATAGATGCCGGTCATCGCCGTTGTGAATGAATCGATCCGGGATGTATGTCGCGTTCGCCATTAGAAGGACTGAGGCGTCGGCTGG
>JAFAQT010000270.1 GCA_019246215.1 Verrucomicrobiota bacterium | reverse complement strand
GCAGCAGCCGTTCGAATTTCAGTTCGTGGAGGCAATCAGCGATCGGTAGCTCCCGAAACTCCGGGCGGCGGCTTTGCTGGTCAATCAAAAAAAGACGCCTGCCCGCGCGTTTTTCATTGAACTCCACCCGATCGGAAGCTCGAACGCCAGGCAGATTGTACGACAGCGTAGCTGTCCAACCGTAAAGTCGTTGCACGCGAACTAGAGCCGCGCGAAGAGCAGAGTGATGTAGAGGACGAACAGCAAACCGACAGCTGGTGCCAAAAACTTGTGAAACCACTCCCGACGCGTGACCGCGGCTACGACCGATGCGAGGCCGAAAACCAGGTGAAACTCTCCGTTCATGCGACCGGGCAGATGTCCGGTCAGAGCGAGCTCCTTTGCCGCACTGAAGACAATGCATCCGAGCAGGGCACCGAAGAACCAGCTCCTATGCGCGAAATAGTGATCCCGCAGATCGACTATGGCGTCCCCGGTGACGTCCGGCAGGACCAGCCCGGCGACCATGTACATGCTGATTGCCTGCAGCATGATGACCAGGAGTGCTATGAAATTCCAACTGGCATGCATGCGCATGGCGAAACTCGCCCACCACGCCTGAACGGCAATGAGCAGTGCGAGCCCGGCCCAGATCATGGTCGGGAAATAGAGCTTCACCTTTGCTCTGGTCAGAATGAGCCCGCGCAAGCCTAGCAGGACCTGCGTTATCGCCAGACCGAGGACGATCGAGAGCAGGACCGAGAGGTAGTTAAAGGATTCCATGGCACTGCGCAAATCTCATTGCATCGTCTCGGTGCACTAAGTTCCCTTCGCGATTGTTTTTTGGATCGTTCACCGTGGACAGATCGTCCAGATCTTCATTCGCTCGGCCGGGCTACATCTACGCGCTCGAGAGTATCATTTCAGGTCTGAGATCGGAACAAATAAAGAAGCTTCCATGCACATCCTCTTCCTTTCGCAATACCGGCGCGACGAAATGCATGCTATTTCGCGGAGGGGACACTACATTATCGACGTGAGTTACCAAGTCTTTGCGCGAAAATATCGACCCCAGGGTTTTGATGATGTTCTAGGCCAGGATCATGTTGTTCGAACATTGAAGAATGCGATAGGGCAAGAGCGGCTGGCTCACGCATACCTTTTTGTCGGTCCGCGTGGCACAGGCAAAACTTCGACAGCCCGGATTTTGGCCAAAGCTGTAAACTGTGTCCACGGTCCAACGATCCATCCGTGCGGAGTATGCGACTCCTGCAAAGAGATATCCCTAGGGATCAGCCTCGACGTGCTTGAGATCGACGGCGCGAGCAACAATAGCGTTGATCAGATCCGTGAGCTTCGCGATAACGTCCGCTTCGCGCCCCGCGGCAAATTCAAAATCTACATTATTGACGAGGTTCACATGTTGACACAGCAGGCGTTCAACGCGCTGCTAAAAACTTTGGAAGAACCGCCGGCTCATGTGATTTTCATCTTTGCCACCACGGAGCCGCACAAGGTCCCGCCAACCATCTTGAGCCGATGCCAACGATTCGATCTACGGCGGATCCCGGCTCAGACGATCGCCAAGCACTTGGCGTATATTGCGGGGAAAGAGGGGGTACACCTTGACCGTGATGCTGCTGGTGCGATCGCCGTGGCCGCCGAAGGAGGCTTGCGAGACGCGGAGTCCATGCTGGACCAGTTAGTCGCGTTTTGCAGCAATACAATCGAGGAGAATCAGGTGCTTGAGGTTTTTGGTCTTACCGCAGAACACGTCGTTTCGAATTTGACTCGCGCCATCCTGCGGCAAGCAGCCGCCGATGCTCTTGCGATTGTTCACCAGCAGACGGAGGCAGGCAAGGACCTGACTAAACTTCTCGGTGACCTGCTGGGTTTCCTTAGGAACCTATTGATTTACAAGATCGACCCCCAAAGTTTGCGCGAAGAAATAAGCGACCACGCGCGCGTCGCGCTCGAGGAACTTGCGCCGGCACTCGACACGAAACAACTCCTCCGTTTGATCGAAGCGACATCCGAAGTGGAAGCCACGATTAAATGGGCTCCTAACAAGAAGCTTCACTTGGAAATCGCCCTTATTCGGGCGATTCAAACCCTGAGCGAAGTCAGCTTGGAAAACGTGATTGATGCCCTTGAAAACCTGCGAACCTCCGATTCCCTTCCTGCTGAAGAGTATAGACCGATCGACCCAGGCGAAAGGGTTTTGCCGACACATCCTCCGCCTCTGCCAGTCGAGACAAAAACAGAGGTGAGTGGCCCGGAAGAATGGGCATGGCCGCAGGTAATGGCAGCGGTTCGCGCTCGCAGGCCTTTGATTGTCTCGTGGCTCGAACCTGCGACCCCGTTTTATCCTGAGCGCGGAACACTGAAGCTGGCGTTTCCGAGCGATCAATCCATCGCGGTTGAATCGTTGTCTCGACCGAATAATCTCAGGATTCTGGAGGAAGTCGCCAGTGAAATTCTGGGTGGCAGCTGGAAACTCGAGTTCGAATTGCGAGATGACCTTTCTGTGGCTCGCGTGAAATCCGAGCTTTCGCCGGGGCCGATCGATGCGACAGAAGCCTTTAAGAATGACCCGAAGATTCAAAAAGCTCTGGAAATATTCCAAGCGGAGATCCAGTCTGAGTCTTAGACGATGAACATCCAGAAAATGATGAAGCAGGCTGCGAAGATGCAGGAGCAATTGAACGATGCGCTCGCAGAAAAGACCGTGTCGGTGAGCGTCGGCGGGGAGAAAGTCACTGTCGTTGCCAACGGCCTCGGGGATATCATCTCAATCAAGATTGCAAAGGAAGTCGTCGACCCGGAAGACACAGAGATGCTGGAAGATCTGATCTTGAGTGGAGTAAAGCAAGCCATCGAAAAGGGCAAGAGCCTAGCGCAGGGCGAGATGGGCCGTCTGACTTCCGGGCTGGGGTTGCCTCCCGGGATGCTATGAGAGTTTTCTCTTGAATCGACTGGTGCCGCGACTAGTGTCTTGGCCCACTACACTCCTGAGTAGCTCAGTGGTAGAGCGGTCGGCTGTTAACCGATTGGTCGTAGGTTCGAATCCTACCTCAGGAGCCATTCTCCCCGGGTTTCAAAGGAAGGGCCTTCGCTCTCAGCTCTCCTGTGTTCGTTTGCGTTTGAGCACTCTATCGAACGCCTCCACCGCTCGAAATGCCAACTCGGCGGCGGCGTTCACGTCAGCAATGCTCGGTTGCAACTGCAGGAAATATTGCCAGGCCCGTTCTTCATATCTTTTGGAATCGGATTCGTCATCCATGCCGGCGAGTATAGCCAAAAACCGCCTCCAGTGAAGAGCGTGCCGGCCTATTTCATGCGGAGATCTACCGCGCCGAAGGCGCGAAAGGGGAACAAAGATATAAATTGTGCTGCGGCTTCGGCCGCTCTGTGATCTGTGGTTTATTTCTTATCTGTTTTTTGGGAAATCCTGGCCATCAGATCGTTGACGGCAAAGGCAGGTGCGGAGCAGGCCTGATTTGTGCAAAGGTAAGCCGCGGCTTTGCTCATTGTAGGATATTCGACGTCAGGATTTGGTAAGGCGCCTTCGCGTTCGTCGAGCCATTCGATCCGCTTGTACAGTATCGGTTGCCGGAGGATGGCCGCGAACAGTTCTTGCGCCCTCGGATCGTCTTTCCGACCGACAACAGTGATATGCACCGGGGAGGACGTCATCTCTTGATCGGTAAGCAGGACGCCGGCCACAAAATATCCGCGATGATCGGTCGCTCCTGGCGCAACGACGTAACGCATCCCGCGCTCGGCAACCTTCTTGTATGCCGCGCTGCCGGTATAATGCCACAACAGGTTCGCAAGTCGCACCACTCCAATGTTTTCGTCCAGTTGAGGGCGCGATTTCAGGGGCCCGGGATTTCCGCTGGTAAGGTAACCTAAGTCAGTCTCGAAATTCTGTGATATGAACTCCACAGCGGCCGCCGCTTTCTGGAGCCAGGCACGATTGCCCGTGCAGGCATACAACGCCAAAAACGCGCGACCCATGGAAAGCGTATCGCCAAGGTAGGGTCCCGCAGAGTCGGATGCATCGTGTCGAAAACCGCCTTCGGCAAGCGCACGATGTGCGCAAATCCAATCGGCAGCTCGGATGGCGTCGTCCAGACATGCCCTTTCTCCTGACACGGCGTAAAGCACTGCAAGTGCGTTAATCGCCCAACCGTTCTCTCGGGCGTACACGTGCGTATCGATCCGCGGTATGCCATGCTTCCGCCGTTCGCGGTCCGAAAGCTGAAAGTATGCGCCTCCGTGCTGCCCATCGACCAGATCAGCATCCTGACTCGTATAGAATGCCCCCTCGGGCGAGGCCAGAAAACTCTTCAGATACCCTCGAATCCGTTGGGCTGCCTGGAGATAGGTGTCGTCGTGCCAGAGCGCATAAGCGAGCGCATAAATTCGCAAATCCTCCGCCTGCATCTGCATGATCTTCTCAAAATGCGGATGCTTCCAGTCCCCATCGGTTGAATACTGGTATACCCCGCCCCATGCCGGATCGAGCAGATTGAGTTGAGCGGCAAGCGTTTCCCGCGCCATACGCTCAAAGGTCTGGTCGGCGTGCTCCGTCTCGGCCATGCAATACTCGAGGGTATCCCAGTCGAGAAATTTCTGAGCCGTACCCCACCCTTGATTCGCGGTGTCATAACTGTCGATCAGAATCTGGCGGAGTTCATTTTCCCTGCCGGATCCGAGCGCGGTGTCTCCACCCGGAACTAATGGCGTCTCCGGAACCACTGAGGGTCCCGGCGATGGGTCATCGATGATAGCTTGCAACATCGACGCCATTTGGTCGGGAGGCAGGTACCCTCGGCGTTTCACGATTTCGCTTCCGTCGCTGTTAAACACTATCGTCGCAGGCCAACCGTAATCTTCGTAGCGGTTCGAAAGATCAGGCCGCGCATCCGCATCGACTCGAACCGCAATATAGCCCTTGCCTACGAGCTCAATAACAGCCGGGTCCCGGTAGGTAACCTCCTCCATGACGTGACACCAGTGGCACCAGACGGTTCCAAGGTCGAGCAATACGAAACGCCCTCCGCTCTTGGCCTGGGCAAATACGGAGTCAGACCATGGCTGCCAGGCTATCCCTTTATCTTCAGCAAACGCCCTCGGAAAGGGCATCAGCACCAGAGCGAACAAAACCGAAAGGTGGCGAACCATAGCTTATTTCCTGTACCTTTGTCGGAAAGGCACCCCACCGGTCGATTGATCGGGGAGACGGAAATCTGTCTTGCCAATCACTCGCTTCAATAGCGCATCTAGCGAAAGCAAGCCAGGACCGAAGGCGAACACGATCAAAGCGACCAGCAGAAAGGGAAATGGATCAGCTTTGACGAACTTATCTGGATCCGTGAAGATGCTTGTGACCGCTTCAAAATCGCCCGCCACATATGCGACGCACATAGAAATAACGATCATGAATGCTATCGGTCGAGACGCCAGGCCAATAATCAGAAGAAGCCCACCAAAGCACTCAAGGCCGCTGACAAAGTAGGCGTTTATGGCTGGCGCCGGGATACCCAGGCTTGTGAAAAATTCGATCACTTTTCCGATGTTCGACAGCTTGCCCTTACCGGTCAGGAAGAGCTGCCAGAAAAAGTAGACCCGCAGGGCCAATAAAAACGGCGACTGCAAATAGTTCGCAGCGGTCACGAGCAGTTCGTAAGCGCGCCGTACGAGGAGCATTACTGCGTTCATGATCTGCGACAGAACCACCCAAGCGCGGACCAAGCGTCAAACCAGGCTTTGATTTGACCCGACCAGTCGACATTTGTTCTTTTGCTGGCGGTTACCGCCTCGACGCAAGCCTCTTCGACTGTGGTACCGCGGCTAAGCGACGTCAGGATGGCAAACGCTTCCTGCTCCAGCCGTTTATAGTACAGCATGTTGTCGTGCCGATGAACGGCCAGATTGACTTTCTCGCGCTTGGGATAGCGAACTCGTTTTTGAGCTACTGCAGATTTTGGCGCCCCATTCATTGCGTTACTCGCTTCTCCGCGCAAAACATCCGATTCACGCTTTTTTACTGCGATCAAAAAATCGTCCACGGCGAAATCCAAGTCCAGCAGGGTAAGGTAGGGCTGCAAACCGAGCTGTAATTTCGACGGTGGGGTATCCAGGATGTCATCCGGCGTGACCGGAGGATTGGCCGGGCCGTCGAAGGCAACCACTTGGGCCCATTCAAACCGCACCATGTCCAGGGCCAATTCCTCTCGCGGAAAGCTCCAGTGCGGTTCCTCTCGAAGGAATTGTTCGAGTCGATTTCCCAGGTCGCGAAGTGTGTAGGAGTCCGATGGATATTTTGTCAGATAAGCCGTTACCAGTTTCAGGAATCTCCGCTCCCCCACCACGGCACGAAGTCCGGGATAGTCGTCATAGAGGCAGTCGAGGACGCGAAACCAATATTGCCGATTATAAATTTCCAATCGCTCAAACGAACTAAGGCGATCATTTGGTTTGATAAATTCCGAAGCTATCGCCTTCATGGGAGCGCCGTCGATCCAATGCTTCTGCATTCCCCATTGAGAGGTAAGCGGGCGAAAGAGGGCGCCGGTCATCACGCGTTGCAACTGTCGCAGTTGAGCGCGTGAATTGATTTTAAGAGGGGGTCTTGGCGAGTTGTTTGTCTCGGAATTGGTTGGCTTTAAGTGCTTCATGGTGAACTTCCTCAAAGGAAGGGATACGGTCATCCCACTCCAGCAGCGTCGCGGTATTGCCCACCAGTTTGACGGCATGCGCGTACATCTTCCAAACAGGGTCAAGCACCGGATGATCGTGCGTGTCGAGTGTGTATTTTTCGAATTTCGAATGCCCCGCGATGTGGATTTGCCCGACACGGTGGTGTGGAACGTTGTTCAAATAATCGTAGGGATCGAAGTTATGGTTTTGCGACGAAACATAAATGTTGTTCACATCCAGAAGAATGCCGCAATCCGCTAGTTCGACGACCTCGCTCAGGAATTCCCACTCGGTCATCTCAGACGCGTTGTATTCGGCATAGCTGCTGACGTTCTCGACACAGATCGGCACTTCCAGGTAATCGCGCGCAGCTTTGATCTTCTCGGCGGTGTGGCGGGCGACAGCAAAAGTGTAAGGCATCGGCAGCAGGTCATGCGTGTAGCGGCCATCGACGCTTCCCCAGCACAAATGATCGGAAAGCCAGGGAGTATTGGTGTATTTAACGAGTCTTTTGAGACGTTTCAGATGTTCCCGGTCAAACTTATCGGCAGACCCGAAGTAGATTGCTACCCCGTGCTGGACGACCCGGTACTGTTCCAGAATCGTGTCAAGAACCTCAAGTGGACGGCCCCCGTCGACCATGAAATTCTCCGAGATGATTTCAAACCAGTCCACGACAGGTTTCTTGGCGAGAATGTGCCGGTAATGCGGGACGCGCAGACCAATGCCAATGCCGTATTCCGTAAACCCGTTGTAAGCGTTTGCGGGCATAATCTTCAGAATTCTACAAACTACCTCCTCGTTGTGGGGAGGAACGGATTCTATTCCGCTTCAGATTTTTGCTGATCGAGACCTAGTGCACCGTCTCGCATATAATGTTTGCCGCCGCAGGTCAACTGGCTGTTTTTCAAGGCGGCCGAGCCGGACTGCCGGTAGTAAAGTGCCCATCTCTGTATTGATACCGGTCCAGCGAGCAACGCGGAAAACAGACAACTGGCCGCGGCCCAATGGCTTGGATTGAAAACTGGCGCAGCCGCTGCGTTGCTCATTGCTTACGTATCAATTTAGATATGCGCCCTCCTACCGCCAGTCCGGCCCGGACCGCCTTGCCGGCGGCCCATTTTGGACACAACGACACCACTATTATATGCGAGACGGTGCACTAGGAACCGTTCCTCCCCAAAGTTAATTCCGGTGGCCCGACAAACCGAACAACCAGATTCTTGCAAGAGGATATTCGTTACTTCTACTTCTTAGTGGTCGCGCAACCTCCCTTGCCTTTGCAGGAGTTCTTCCCTTTGCAGCCGTTGTCCCCGGTCTTGCATCCGCCCTGCCCTTTACAATCGTTCTGGCCTTTGCATCCGTGCTTGCCTTTTTCGGCATCTGCCATTGTCTGCAACGAGACACCGGCTTTCGGAGTCATTGTGCTCGCGGCGTAGGCACGAACCGCGAACGAACCTGTCAATAGGCCGGCGACGGCCGCACCTGCGATCACTGCTTTGGATGGTCTAATCATCTGTCATTCTTTCTATCTTTTTTGTGGTTTGTGTCTGGTCGCCTTCGCCACAGCACTGCTGTTCAAAGAAGACAATCAAACTTCCCGTCTTCTGATTGTGCGCGCGTCGGCATATAGGTAGATGCATGGGTTCCACTGTTATTCCCAAACTTACAACCTTGCGTAATGATCTTCCCCGGCCTCGGTCGCCCTCCTGAGGAAAGTTATCAGTGCCAGCTTGCCCTGGCGTCTGGTCTCTCTCCTCAATCGTTTTCGTCGTCGTGCTCGACTTCTTTGGACGGATCCCGAAGGTCATCTGTTTGGTTATTCGCTCAGCGCCTCCGTCCGCGGCGAATACGCTCAAAGATCGAGAACGACGACGAGAACGAGCTGAATAGCACAGAAAGACAGCAAAGAGAGACCCGCCCCCCTCGCTGATACTCGCAACCACCCTATCGGCCCACAAGAATCGGCCAGACCGTTTCCAGGGCACGGAGGTTCACCAAACGCCGTTCGCTCGCCGCTACGGAACGCGGACGGGGATGATCGAACCGCCCGGCAAACGCTTGGAACCGTGAGCTGTATTGCACCGACGAGAAAGCGCCACATAAATCTCCACCCACAACCCGCACCTTTTGTCGCAGAACCGAGATGGCCCAAACGAGGTCAGCCAGCCCAAACCGGCCGTTCTCCCAGTTTGTGACGGCCTCATGTTCGCCAAGGCAGTCCAGATCCACGGTGACATAGATCGCGGGGGTCTCGAGGGATTCGACAAATTGCGCAAAAGCTGCACGCCAATCTGCCGCGGAAATGGGATGAAGCCAGGGAGGATAGTCTTTCTCCGCGTAGCGCCAAGGCGCCACCAACAGGCGACCGGAACCGCAGGCGGATCGATTTCCGAGCAAGCGCCATGGTAAGTTGCACTCGAAGCTGCCGCAACCCCAAACCGCGATCTGTTGAACCAAGGGATTTTCCAGCGCCCGATTGACCCATGCACCACAGGACCAATGTGGCGGGCGGATATCCCAATCCGGATGGTTATCGAACGATACAATGCTAAAGGGCTCGTTCACCTGACGCACATAAACGGCCGTCAAATGGTGGAAATCCCCCGAGCCTGAAAGAATGAATGAACGAAAATGTTGCCTGAATTTTGTATAAAAAGCCTCCACCGTTCCTGCAGTCGTTATGAAACGCAGAGAGGGTCCGATTGACAGGGCGTCCACCCGCTGAGGCGTCTTGAACCAAGGCGAATGTTGAAAATCCCAGGCGTCGTCAAACGCAAGCCAAACGGTTTCAGGCGCTGCTTTGCTTAAAGTCGCGTCCCCTGCCATAGCTCTTCTGCATTCGCGAACTTTCGAATCACAGGGTCGTATCTCGTCGGCTCCAGCAGTGGCAGGATTCGTCTGAAGACCGTGTTTAACCAGGCATTTGGAGCGCGCACATAGAGGTCCAGCGGTTCGAGTTCCATTCGAAAATGATATTTGGGATCATAGTTCAACGGTGCGCTATGGTAGGTATGTATCCCGTTTTTGAGCGCCCAGATGATGGTGTCTCTCCAGGTCACGAAATAAAGGTGATATTCCAAGGCCACTGAATAATCGAGGCCGATATAGTTATCCCGGAGCACGCCATTGTGAACAATTGTCGAGGCGAACGCAACGATTCGACCCTCGAATCGCCAAATGAAAAATCTGGCGCGGTCGCCCATCCGCCGGCCCAGTTCGCATAGGTACGACTTGGTCAGTTCTTCAAATTTGAGCTCCGATCTGCCCAGGGTCTGCTGATAAAGCGGATAAACTTCCTCCACGTACGGCGAGATGTCCGCGACGATTTCGCATTCAATCGGGCGGCCCTCTGTTTTCCGGAATTTCCTGCGCAGATTTTTTCGCATCGAGTAGCCGACCCGCGTTTTCAAGTAAGCCTCAAAATCCGGGAAATCGAGACGAAGCTTAGTGGCCGGCATGCTGGGCACGCGAGTATACCCGAAGAGCCGCAATCGATCGAGCGACCGGCGATAACTTTTCGGGAAATCCTTGAACACTACTAGCGTTGCCTTGAGCCGCCGCGCAATCGGTGTCAGGCTCTCCTTTAAAGCGTCGACAGTCCAGGCGATATCCCCGCTCTGCTTCTCCAGAGCGATATCCCCTTCTCCGGCCGAGCACCCAACCATCAACATACGTACCTTCAAGAACCCCGGGAAACGGCGCCTGAGGCCTGCCAGCAGACTTCGAAAAACCGCTGGAGTTCCGGTGGCGAGGTCTTGACTTACAATCAGGAACGGCTGTATTGCCCGGGTCATGCCGCCCGCATCCTTTAACAATAGGTAGTAATGGCCAAATTGGTGCTTTAGCGATTCGTGAACAATCTCGTAATATCGGTGATCAACCGGGTACCCTGCAAAACCAGCGACCCAGACCTCGTATTCTTCCGGTGGAATGGTATCAGCCATTACCGCTGATCCAAAAGAGGTCTCAATCCGGAAATCGGGAGAGGAGTTACCGGCCTGCAGCTGATTTGCCCGGGGCTCCGCGTGTGAATCCTGAGCGGACGTAGCTGATAGATGCATAACGAGATGATGAAATTGGTCCTTGTAAGGCGGCGCCTAAAATCGCTGACCGATAGAGCCGCATCCCTGAAGACGCAACCCAATAATGCGTAAAGCGTTCAAATCTGGTCCTGATATTTTCCCGCGAAAAACGTGCGCTGCAGACGGACACTGGCGCTCCGGTGCGAGCCAATGGTTTCCAATTGGGCTTATTCTTTTGAATGCATTGCTGTCGACAGTCGCCGAGGTCCTGTTGAAAATCGGTGCAACCGACCCTCCTCCGAATATTCTGCCTGCGCCCATCGAGTTCATCTCCGCCATCTTCAGTTTCTGGGTGTTTATGGGCATCTTTGCCTATATTGCCGGTTTGTCGCTATGGCTGATGGCGCTCCCGCGCCTTCCATTGCATTTGGCCTATGGACTCTCCTCGACCGTGCATCTGATGGTCCCATGTGCGTGCTGGTTGGTGCTGCATGAGACCATTCCAACAGGTCGGCTTCTCGGGATGTTATGCATTCTGGCTGGCACGTTAATGCTTGGATTTTCACTCGAATAAATTTGCCCGCGATGATCACTCTAACGAGCCTTGCTCTGGTTGCTCTTTCCCAGCTGGCACTGGCAGCAGGAGAAGTCTGTCTGAAACACGCTTCCGGTTCCGACCATAAACCCATTCCCCCTGGACCCGCCCGAGCTGCGTGGTACGGAGTGGGGATCGCTGCAATGTCGATCTGGTTTTTTGTCTGGCTGCACCTGATGCGTTTATTTGAATTGAATCGTTTGTTCGCATTCGAGGGAGTTAGCCCCCTCCTGGTAGCCTGTGCCTCCGCACTTTTCCTGAACGAAAAGATCACCGTTCAGGCATGGTTTGCTTCTTTCCTTATCGCATTCGGGATCACGTTAGTCGCCGTTTTTTAGAATGCACACAACGTGACCCATATCGGCGCTTACTTTGAGGTCGCGCCTTCGCGCGGCGTGAGACCATCTGGCCCAATACCCTCCTCAAGCCTGGATACTGTTGATATTCACCTTAAAACACGCCCCGCTCAGGTTGGCGTGGCCAAGGAGCAGCTGACCGGCACCATTTACGTAACAGTATTGGCTTCAGCCTGCGTCGGTCACAAACCTTGAAATAAAATAGGCACCTGTTTCCCTCCTCGTTTTCCGTCCGATTCTCCTTCAGGATCTCTGCACCTCTTGCGCCTGTAGTGGTCTGCTCTTGTCTGGAAGCGAGGGATCAAGGAACG
>JAFAQT010000126.1 GCA_019246215.1 Verrucomicrobiota bacterium | reverse complement strand
TATTCGGTCTCCGAATGAGATTTGGATTCAACGATTCTGCACGGTGAGAAATCCATAATTCGTCTCGGTGTCCATTCTGAAGTGACCCGCTCGTTTGAAGATCCGCGCGCTGTCATTGGCTGTTGAGGAACGCCGGGATCACTTGCTCGGGAGCTTCCTCCATCAGCTGCCGCGCAGGATCGAGGCACAACACACAGCACCCAATCCGACACCAGGTAGGCGAAACGCCGCCCAATGCATCTGCCAGAATATCGGCCTGGCTGCCTGAAGATCGTCGACTTTTCGTAGGTTCTCTGTCCTCTTTTCGGAGACAGGTCATGGGGCTATTCAAAAAGTGCCCCGTCTGTCGTGCACAATGAATTCAACAGGTGCTGAAGCGACCAACAGGTCTGTTCATGCATCTCGGTTTTGGCCCCAGTCCGCCGCGGGAGCGGCGGACTGCACCAGACGGGCGAACAGCTGAGGCTTACTGGCCTTGGATAGGAATTGTCTTTCGCTGAGCCTGGGCATCAGCGGTTTTTGGTAGGCTGATTCGCAACACGCCTTCTTTGAAGGTCGCTTTGACCTTGTCCGCGTCGACACTCGTGGGCAACGGGATCAGGCGCTCGAATGCCCCGTAGCGGCGCTCGGCGTAGTGATAACTGCCTTGCTCCTGCTCGGTGTCTTCGCGCTTCTCGCCACGGATCGTCAAGGCGTCCTTGGTCAGCAGCAGGTGGACATCTTTTTCGCTGAGACCCGGCAGCTCAACGGAAAGCTTGAACTCTTTCTCGGTGTCCTTCACATCAACGTTGGGCCAAAAACCCTCCATCGCCCGTTCCCAGCCTGCAGATGGCCAATCGCCCAAGAACTCGTCAAAAACTCGGCCCATCTCGCGACGGAACGACTCGATGGGACTCCGCTCGCGTGACTCGCGTGACGACCAAGCTGAGAGCTGGTTTTGCTTTGAAGGGATCAGTTTTTTCAGGTTCATGGTTTGCAGACCTCCTTTCTTCTGGGCTTCACAATGTGAGACAATTTGCCCCTCTTGTTCGTTCAAAAAATCAGCATGCTGAAAGCGACAAAATGGCGCTACCCCGGCAAGCCAGGGGTTCCTGGCAATCGAATGTCAGAATTAGGGCTCTTAACGTGATGCAATGGAGAGTGAACGTCTGCGTGGCGCTACTGTCTGTACAAAAAAAGAACTCGAAGAAAGGATAGTGGATGTCTATCGCAGTAAGCCAAAGCGCGATTAAATGGAACATCGTCAACAAGAACCTCAGTCCAGGTTTCATCGCGAAGGAAAAGCTGGCCCGCAAAATCGCCGAACTCGGAAAATACCTCGTCCATTTCCGGCCCGAGACACTGTACTTGCAGGTTACGCTGGAGAAACTGGCTGAAAATGGAACCTATACCGTAAGACTCACGTTGCGACTTCCGTCCAATATTCTGCACGTTGAGAAAACCGACGGCGATCTGCTGCAAGCCATTGACTGTACGATCGCTGCATTGAAGAGCGAACTCAGTCTTTTGAAAGCTGAGGCGAGAGGCGATTACCGCTGGAAGCGTTCTGCCTGGTCTGCCAGGCGGAACGCGGAGGAGGCGCTGGTCTTTTCTGAGCCGATGGAAGCCGGCGCCGGTCCCCAGAGCCAGGTCGACATCGTAGCTGACCTTCTCGCTGCACACGACGAACATCTCCTGGCTCACGCGCGAAGAGGGGTGCGGATGGCCGAACTGAGTGGAGAACTACCTAGAGGCGCAGTGGAGGCGCGCGACATCGTGGATGAAGCTGCGCGGATTTGCCTGTTGCACCCAGAAGAAAAACCTGATGAGCTGACTCACGAGCAATGGTTCTACCGGCTGATCCGCGACGAACTGGTACGGCATCGTCGACAATTTGCGCAGGAACAACTTTTCCGCACAGAGCCCAGAGGCGAACCCCAGGGGTCACTTGAAGACGAAGCCGAAGGCTACGACGCCGAGCAGCCGTTGGACCTGATCACTCGCGAAATCGAACCCGAGGAAGATCTGCCAGAGGAACGCATCGCCGATCCGGCACTCGTGCCCCCCGATGCGGCGATCGCCGGGAAGGAGCTGGTGGAGTGGTTTCAACAGGAGGTCAAATGCTGGCCGGCGAGCGAACAGGAGGCTTTTGAACTCTACTATTTAGTAGGCTTAGACGCTGGTGAGATCGCGATGATTCGCCAAGAGCGGAAAGAGGGAACTGAGGCGCTCCTCGCCGAGATTCAACTCGGGCTCCGCGATCTTCTCCGGCGCGCGAGTGCAGGCTAAACTCAAAATGGTCTGCAGCTGGGCACGCGCTGACGAAACGAGAAGCCTCGTCTTGGTGGGTTTGCCAGGTTTCAGCGTTGGTGGTGACCGCAAGCGGTTTTCCTGCCAACTGAAGCTGATGAAGGTCAGTCCACGGCTGCCACAGAAATCGCGAAGGTGTTTGAGTGATATCTCGAGGTTCTGATCAGTCTTTCTTAAAGACACTAAAGATTTCAAGGATTTCGCCGATCAAAGCTGTGACGCTACGGCTGAGTCCGCTGCTCAGCCGAAGCGCCAGAAGCGTTGGCACGCCCCCAATCTTCAGCCGCTTCCATCCGTCTCCCCGAGTTTGTCGAGCCGATACAGGCAAGACTCGCCCCTTCCCTGGACCTGGAGATTGGCTCTCAGAAATCCAGTTCGACGGATACCAGGCTGTGGTGCTTTCTCTACGCGACGTGATTTATCCGAGCTCCTAAGTCGGTCAACTGCCAAGGAAATCGCTAAACGGTGGACTCGGTTCCAATTGATATATATCGTCCTCGGCATCTGCCGCTTGCTGGTTAGTAGTAACTGGACTGATCAGTCTTGCGCTTAATCCCTTGCCTGTGGATGCACAACCTGTGGCCAGTAGGACCGAGATGCCAAACACGAATGCTAGCAAGGCGGCTCGCCTGACCTCGTTCAAGAAGACACCGAACAATGGTCCGTCAGCAAACTACCCTTGCTGGTAAAAGCGACTAGGGGTAGTACGTTTCTATTCATTTGCATTGAATGACTCCATTATAAGCTACCCGTTTCCGTGCGAGTTTATTCCTGCACAGCAGCGATTCAGCGGCGCACCTTCTATGTGGATAAGTAATCGCAAAGGGATCGGCAAGGTGATTTAGTGATTTGAATTCTCGGCAATCATCGCCGCGGCACTCTCCTCTTGGATGAGGTCGGCAGTCAGCTTTCGCCACTTGTTGACGCCAAAACGTCCTTAATTAGCCTCGTCTCGCCAACGTCCGGTTGGCTACGACTGCGCCCGATTTCCGTGGTTAAGCGGCAACTCCTTATCGCGTCCGAAAGTGTTTTGAACTCGAGTGCATTCTCGGGATGCCCGGGAAAGTGAGCGATTTTGGACTCCGCTATCTCCAATCAATGGAGCGTCTTGAGGTAAGCCACGATGGCTGCGACATCCTGCTCGTTGTACTTCTTTGCGAATGATGGCATCTCGTCCTTAATCCCGCTCTGGATAACGAGAGCCATGTGTG
>JAFAQT010000124.1 GCA_019246215.1 Verrucomicrobiota bacterium | reverse complement strand
ACTCTGATCTGTGTACCTGACCGGCATAGAAGATTCACGCTTCAATCTGCTCCGCCCTTTATGAAAACGGCCATCCTTGGAGCGGGCGCGATGGGTAGCGTGTTCGGGAGTTTTCTGGCGGGAGTCGGAGCCGAGGTAGTTCTCATTGATGTTGCCAAGCCGGTTGTCGATGCAATCTCGTCTCGGGGATTGATAATCCGGGACAAGGCGGGAAACGAGAAATCTTTCCAGATAGACGCAACAACCGAGCCCGGGAATGTCGGGGTGGTCGATCTAGTGATTGTCTTTGTGAAATGTTATCATACTGAGGCTGCTGTCCGAAGTGCTCTGCCTCTTCTTGCAGATAAGTCAATTGTGCTTTCGTTGCAGAACGGTTGGGGCAACGCTTCGCGCATTGGCAATCTCGTCGGGCCAGAGAAGGTTCTCGTGGGAGTAAGCTACCATAGTGCAACGGCGCTTGGCCCCGGGCAGGTCTTTCACGGCGGACAAGGACCGACCTACTTGGGAGAACTGGACGGCTCGGTAAGCGAGCGAGCAAAAAAGGTTGCGAGCTTTTTGGCTTCAGGCGGAATTGAAGTTCAAACTTCCACTGAAGTTTTGAAAGATATCTGGTCCAAACTGGCGTTGAATGCTGCCACCCTTCCAACCTCTGTTCTGGCACGCATGACCGCAGACAGACTCCTGAGTTCCCCGGACATGCAGGAGCTTATGCGAAACCTGTTGCAAGAGGTTATTGCCGTCGCAAATGCTCGGAAGATCGACTTGATTTTTGACGAACGCTGGAGCGCTATCGTACGCCTCCTTAAGCAATTGGCGCCCAACACCAAGGGCTCCATGTTACAAGACATCGAACAAAAGCGTCCTACTGAGATCGATGTGATCAATGGCGCAATCATAGAGGCAGGCCAAAGCCTCGAGATTTTTACCCCTTATAATTGTGCGGTAGTTAGTCTGATAAAAGCTTTGGAGACCGGTCTGCAATCAGAGAAATGACGAACCCGACTGTCCGTTTTTTTGGAGTAGCTGCATACGAGTTGATCAGTTCCACGGGCCAGCGCATCCTGGTTGATCCCTTCTTGGACGAGAATCCAGGAAGCTCGATAAAATCAGACCAGCTCGAGTCGCCGGACCTTATCCTTGTCTCCCATGCCGCAGTTGACCACTTGGGAGACACCGAAACTCTCGCTCGGCGCACCGGAGCGCCGATAGTGTGTGGCGGCGAAGTAAAAGCCTATTTGGCAGCCAAGGGCATACCGGCTAACCAGATTCGGGCTACAACTTGGGGAATCGCAATTGAGATTAACGGGATTCATATCCAGCCCGTGGAATGCCATCACTGGTCCCAAATTCTGATGCCAGACGGCACGCTCGCCAGTGGCGTACCGATGGCGTTCATCGTTACTCTGGCACCTACAGTAAGATTCTACCATTACGGCGATACCGCCATCTTCTCTGATCTGAAACTGCAGGCACATCTTTACAGGCCGACCGTTGGATGCATCGGGATAGCAAATCCGCTGGAAATTTTACATCGGTCGCCTATGCCGGGGCGGATGGTAAGTGCTGAAATGAGCCCGCGCGAGGGCGCGCTTGCCGCGGAATGGCTCGGATTAGAGAAGGTGCTTCCCTGTCACTACATCGATCCGAACTGCCCGGAAATTGAGGAATTTCATGCTCATCTCGCGCAAGCCAAAGCGGGAGGATCGAAAGTACCAGAATCCATCGTCTTGAAGCCCGGCGAGAGCTTGGAAATAGTATGAAGGCTGCGATTTTCGATGCGCCACATGAATTGAGAGTGGGCTCCTGGCCAACTCCAGAACCGGGGTCGAAAGATGTCTTGATCTCCGTGAATGCAGCCGGCATTTGTGCAGGGGACCTTTACATCTACTCTGGAAAAAATCCCTATGCTGAATATCCGATAATAGGCGGACACGAAGTTTGCGGCACCGTGGTCAAAGTCGGGAGCCACGTTCACACGGTCGCCCCAGGCCAGCTCGTTGTTGTCGAACCGTTTCTACCCTGTGGAAAATGTTATCCTTGCCGGGTTGGCAAACCCAATTGTTGCGCTAATCTGCAGATCATTGGAGTCCATCGGCCCGGCGGGTACGCCGAGTATCTCCTGGCCCCTGCTACAAACGTGCACCTCGTTCCGAGCGGTGTCTCACCGTTTCGTGCCTCGTTTGCGGAACCGATTACCATCGGCTTACACGCGTGTCAGCGTGGTCAGGTCTCGGCGGCCGACTATGTGCTCGTGCTCGGCTGCGGTCCGATCGGACTTGCGATCATCGAGGTCGCCTTAGTTCGAGGAGCCCGCGTCGTAGCCACGGACGTCCTCGATTCGCGGCGCAATATTGCACAGCGCCTCGGCGCGGAAACGTTAAAGGCCGATGAAAAGTTGATTGAAAACGTTTTCGCCCAAACAGGAGGCGAAGGTGCGCCGGTCGTCATCGAGGCAACTGGTAATCCGGCCGTTATGCAGTCCACGATCAATGTGGTCGCAGCCGGCGGCAGAATCGTTATCGTGGGGCTGGTCGCTAAGGGTGTCCACGTCAGCCTCCCTGGACTGGAATTTACCCGTAAAGAGGTCTCGATTTACGGCTCCCGGACCGAGCTGGGTTGTTTTCCTGAGGCATTGGCTCTCTTAGCCAGTGACAAGATCAAGTACCCGGAACACGCCAGCGACTTTGATCTTTGGTCCGCCCCTGCAGTGTTCGCTGAGATCGCGCGCAACCCGTCGATGGTGCACAAGGGAGTTTTTGTTATCCACTAGGTTTCGATATGCGTTTTTATTGCTTTGAAAGGGACGGCTCTTCTCATCTCGGCGTGAGCTCATCCGGTGGAAAACAAGTGCTGGATCTGACTGCAGTGGCCCCCGAGCTACCAAAAGACCCCATAGAGTTCGTCACAGGTTTTGCTTCGACTCAATCGATTGTGAGGCAGATCATCCAATCGAAGCAAGGCCCCAATTGGACTTACGACTTGGATAGCTTGCAGCTCCTCGCTCCGATTCCGCGTCCGGGAAAAATCCTATGTTCGGGCATTAATTATCGATCCCACTTTCAAGAAAATCCAGATGCCGTGCTACCGGAAGAACCATTCTTTTTCGCCAAAGTACCTTCTACGGTAGTTGGCCCCAGTCAGCCGATCATATGTCCGCGCCTGTCACAACAGGTCGATTATGAAATCGAACTTGCGGTCGTAATCGGAAAAACAATGAAGGAGGCCGCCGAATCGGAAGTATTGGAGCACATCTTCGGTTACACGATCCTCAATGACGTCTCGGCACGCGATGTCCAGTTCCGTAATAGCCAGATTACTCTAGGCAAAAACTTTGACGCCTTTTGTCCGATCGGTCCCTGTATCGCCACTCGAGACGAGATTCCGCACCCCGATCGGATTAGCCTAAAAACTTTTTTGAATGGCCAACTCATGCAGGAGGGCTCGACTGCGGATTGGTTGTTTGGCCTGCCCCAGCTTCTCAGTTTCCTTTCTCAAAGAATAACGCTGGAACCAGGCGATGTCGTAAGCACCGGTACGCCGGCTGGCGTCGGTGTCTTTCGTAAGCCGCCGATTTTTTTGAAACCTGGCGACATCGTTAGATTGGAAGCCGATCCGATCGGCGTTTTGCAAAATAACGTGATATAACCCAATCAGAGTAGCCCCCACACCAAAATGAACAAACACAATAAACATAGTGTTACCAGACGCGAAGCTCTTCGCTCAACCGGAGTTCTAGCTGGAGCGGCCCTGCTAGCCAGCTGGGCCGGATCAGAACATTCCTACGCTCAGTCCAATGAAAAAACCGGTTCAGATTCCGCAGCGAACAACAATGAAGAATATGTTTGGCTTTCGGCCAATGCGAATCTGCCTTTGTTTGTCGCACACGATCATCCCGCGCTCCGTTTAGCGGGAGAAACATTAGGCGTAAAGGTTACGATCGCTGGCCCAGACAGTGTTGATATCCGGGGTTTAGTCGAGGCGGTGGAACAAACGACAGCGCGAAAACCTTCCGGTATGATGGTCGTTGGCTGGGATCCCAGCGCGTTAATTCCGGCAATTAAC
>JAFAQT010000440.1 GCA_019246215.1 Verrucomicrobiota bacterium | reverse complement strand
CTTACCTGCACAATGGCTCAGTGCCGAATCTTTACGAGATGCTCGTTCCGGCGTCGCAGCGTACAAAGAAATTCTACCTCGGCAGAGATTTCGATCCGGTCAAGGTGGGGGTGGACACTAGCGGAAACTCTGGGAAGGTCCTCATGGATACTACGTTGGAGGGGAATTCGAACGAAGGCCACTCGTTCGAAGACGGGCCTCCGGGAAAGGGCGTCATCGGTCCTCTGTTGACCGACGAGCAGCGCTGGGCGCTTGTGGAGTATCTGAAATCCATCCCAGAGGAAGCTGGCCGGGTCGCTCCTTTCGGAGGGCCGCCGGACGCGACCACCGGACATGTAAAATGGGAAGGGCCTCATTGATCCGGTACTGTACCGAAGGCTAGCAATGTCAGATCACATAGATGGTCCGCGACAGATCGGTGACCCGGCGAGCGATCTCACAGATCTGTTCGCGTTCACTAGCCCGGAAAACCCCGCGCATACGGTGCTGGCCGCGAATCTCTTTCCCTCGGCGGGAACGACGGCGATGTTCTCCAACGCGATCAACCACTCGATCGTTGTTCGCAGGGTGACTGTGGTCGGTACTGGCAATGCTGCAAAGTTCAAGCCGGTCGATAAAGAGTATCGCTTTAGCTGCCGGTTTGATGTCCTCCAACGTGAAGATGAGAAGACGATCCAGCGTGGCACCCTAACGTGTCCTGATGGCCAGGCGCTGCGTTTTGTTGTGAATGACGAAAACTATGCTTCGACGCCGGATGGGGCATTCCGTGTCTTTGCGGGACTGCGCTCCGACCCATTTTTGCTTGCATGGGTTGGGATGACAAAAGTTCCAAACTTATTGGAGCATGACAATGTGCTTGCGATCGTCATCGAATTCGAGACTCAACGTGTGCTAAACCCGAGTGAAGGCTCACTATTTGGCGCGATTGCTGAAACCAGTCCTTTGGCTGCAGGCATCAATCCCGTTGAACGCCCGCCGCTGCGGTACGACTGGGTCGGCCGTCCGGAACAGACCAACATGCGCCTTAACAATGGTGGTTTAAAAGGTGTGGATGACTTGCGCGACTTGTGGAATCAGCAGACGCCATTTGCGCTTTCAGAAGAGCTTAAGCCGTTGTTCCAGCAACGCTTGGTAGAAAGCTTGACCGACTGGGACATGCGCGATGGGAAGGCGGACTGGACGCCCGCAGAGATAGGCGCCGCCGCCGCCGTCTACCTGGACGACTTTCTATTGTTCGATGTGTCGAAGCCGATGAGCGACACCAGCTTTTTTGAGATTGAGAAGAGTGCGCTTCGAGAAAAGGCTTACCAGACGGGCGGAGGCCGCACCGTCGATGCGGACGTCGTCGACATCATGCTGACCTGGATGGTTAATAACGACCGGGAATTCCTGCAAGGCGGCTCAACCAGTCCAACAAAAACAAGCTCCACCACATTTCCGTACGAAGCTTCGCCGAATACGGAGTTGCAGACCGTGGCTGACAACGTCGAACTGGCGGCGTCTCCGGATGAGGTTTGGGCCGTCATTGGGCCGTTTGGGGGCATGTGGCATCCTCTGATTGCTAGCATAAAGTTGACGGGGCAAGGTATTGGTCAGTTGCGCAGCATCGAAACGATCGACGGCAAGCAGATAATCGACCGCCTTGAACTCACAGACGATTCGCAGAGACTCTATCGCTACACCAACGTCAGTGGATTTGGAGTCGTGGACTACACAGGAACGCTCGACGTAAAGCCTAAGGGGTCCGGCAGCTCTATCGAGTGGCGCGTACAATTTCTGGCCGATAACCAACCGACCCTTATCGTGCGGACCATCGTTGCGACTCTGATGAAAACAGGCTTCGAAAGCCTAGAAAAGCGCTTCGGACCCCTGAAATGATCGAAGCGCCGGCAGCCGATCTGCCTTATCCCGTCACGGATGGGGACATTGCCGTTAACAACCTAGAGAGCGCGCGCCAACGATCGTGGAGCCGATTCTGGCGGGATTCGTCGCGGCCGGGTATCGCAGAATACATCGCAGAGCAGGAGCAATTGATGGCGCAGTTTGTCGGCGATCTCACTGCCCTCGATCGCCTGGAAGCTCTAGTGAATCATCTCCAGCGGGGGGACGCGGAGTCATCGCGAACCGCTCTGATCTGTGCACAGGTCGCATCGATGACGCATCGGTTCGCCGATGCCAGAAACTATCTCGCCAAAGCCAAAGTTCGTGGCATTTCGACCGATGCTGCGAATCGTCTGTCCTTAAGCATCGATCAGGCCTGCGGGACAGGACTGGACACAATCATCGAAGCCAGGCGGCAGATGGCCGCGAAAGGAGGGCGTTTAGAAGATCTCGTGTCCCTCGGCGCGTTGCATGCAGATCTTCTTGAGTTCGATGAAGCGGACCAGATCTATCAGCGAGCGTTGAGGGAGTATCAGGAAAGCTCCCCGTTTGCTGTAGCGTGGGTTTGCTTTCAGTTGGGTGTTCTGTGGCATGAGCGCGTCCCCCAAACAGAACCCAGTCGGGCCGCCCACTGGTATCGGAGAGCCATCGAATATTTGCCCTGTTATGTGAAAGCGCGCGTGCATCTGGCGGAGATCTATTTGCGAGACGGGCGCGCGGAAGATGCTGAGGCAGTGCTGATCCGAGCGGTTTCGAGCGGAGACCCTGAAGTATCTTGGCGGCTGGCCGAAGCTATGGTCGCGATGGGGAGATCCGCGGATGCGGAAGCGCACATCCAGATTGCACGATCCGGCTTCGAGGTTCTTTTGGAAAACTACTTGCTTGCGTTTGCGGACCATGGTGCGGAGTTCTATTCGGCCACCGGCGACGACCCATTGAGGGCCTTTGAACTCGCGGTTGTCAATCTTGCGAACCGTCCGACGCTGAGGGCTTTTGAGTTGGCATATGCGACGGCAGTTGGGGCCGGTTTATCTGATGCGGCAACTGAAATTCTTGAGACTGCCAAAGAGCGCTGGGCAACGTTGCCCTTCTTTTATCTATCGCCGCTGGCCGAGCGCCCAACGGACCTTGTCAACAATGATTCGGAATCGTTCGACAAAAGCCTAGAAACCGATTTCAAAGATTCCTTGAAACGATCGATGTTCTGACGTTTCTCGACAATCTGCGGGTTTACCCAGGGTCAGACCGAGAATTAACATGATGATAGACCGTAGAACCTTCATCAAGGGCGTGACGCTTCTTGCAGTGACTCCAGCCCTTGAAGCCCTCCTCCCATTCTCGTCAACATCGTATGCGCACGCTTCAATGCTTCCGTGCACGCAGCCGCCTCAAATGGCCGGTGAGGGAACATGTGAGAGTTTGATCGTATTCAAGATTGAAGGATGGGATCGCTGCGACGATCCTGGAACGGATCGACTATTGCCAAATTCCGCTAGCAAAGTTTCGACCGCAAATCAGGCGTCGATCAGAATCAATCAATCATGGCGATGCGGCTGGCGATAATTGAAGCGGCCCGGTCACCGAAAGGTGCCGGAGGGCGTTTATTTATGAATTGCATTAAGAACATCAACGAAAGCGAGATGCGCCGCGCTCCAATATCCACCGGGCTCGCGAAGAAGGAAAGCGATTGCGCGCTCTTAAACCGCCGCGGATCCCAAACTTCATTAGAAGGCCGATCAAAAAATAGTCGTCTGGGAGGAATCGTGGACTCGACTCGAGCTAGGAAGTGGATAGTTTTTCGACAGTTGGCCCGCTCATGCTCTTGTTCAGGTGAGGTGCCTTCGGTTCCCACGGGAAACGTTCGATTCTTCCAGGGAGGGTGCGCGAATAGCGGAGGAAATGACCCCGAGATAAAGGATCCAGCCTAAAGACATCCACCTTGGAAGAGCGTGAAGCGCTTATTTTCATTTCTCTCTGTCTCTCTTCTCTGAATCCCCTATGCCTCTTAAGCGCCTTGCGCGCAACGACTTCTCCCAAGCGTCAGACCACCGCGATTCGGCCGAGCTTTTGCTTTTTACAGAGAGAACGCGCTCTCGGCCTGGATAAGAGCCTCCGAAAAAAATGCAAATTTAAAACGCTGTAACATTGCTTTTCTGGCGTAAAATCCGCAGGTCTCATAACAATTATGACGCCCGTAGGTTCGAAGAGGATCACAACGATTTCCCAGAATGCGGTCTGCGTACGATTCTGAATCAAAATCGTGTCGCCAACCAGGCGGGCCCCACGAACTTGCCGTGCTAATATCCCTAGAATACAATTGCCCCCATGCCGCTGACGATCCAACTGCACCCCTCCGAAAACCAGACCGCGTTCAACCTCAAGCGTTGGCGGGAGTTGCTCGCGGATCCGGAGCTAGCCCGCTTGCCATATCGGGTCGAGACAGACCGTCACGGACACATCCTCATGAGTCCTCCGCCAGCACCACCACACGGCAAAAAACAAAACAGAATTGGAACTCTTTTGGAACAAATATTACCAAATGGGCACGTGGTTACCGAGTGCCCGGTCTCAACCCCTGACGGCGTTAAAGCCATCGACGTCGCATGGCTCGCGCCGGAACGCGGCCAAGAGGCAGATACCGAGACCTGCCTCACCCGGGCACCGGAGATTTGCGTCGAGATACTCTCTCCTTCCAACACCGCCGTTGAAATCGACGAAAAGATCGCCCTCTACTTTGAGGCCGGGGCGCGAGAGGTTTGGATCTGCCAACAAGACGGAACCCTCAAATTCCACTTCTCCAGCCCGCCAAAGATCCGCGAATCGTCCGAGCTTTGCCCGCAGTTTCCGCCACTCATAAGCTCTTGAACGGAAACGGAACTGAAAACGGGGGGCATCTTTGCAGATCCTTAGGATGAGCTTGACCTAGACACAAGATCACCTTGTTCCAGGTAATCCCCCTGGTTGTTATCACCCCCTTTTGGCCACGCTCTGGGCTATTCACGACGGCCGCATTCGGACAGTCACTTCGGCCCTC
>JAFAQT010000391.1 GCA_019246215.1 Verrucomicrobiota bacterium | reverse complement strand
CCCATTAGACGCCTCGCCCGATCGCGCGTCAATAGGCAACCCGGCAGAACCGCTCGGAGCCGAATCTGCCGTAAGCGGGCGTTGTCGTGTGAGAAGTGGCCCATCACTTTTTTCGGCAATAAGATGCGGCCGCCAGCGTCCACGCTGACGCGAGATTTACCTTGGGGATCCGCATTTGAAGCAGGCATGCGTGTAGTGCTCCAGGGTGCATCTGGCTATGAGGGTTTGCTCAGCGTACGCATCCGCTCAAAATGCCCAATACGGCCGATCACCACGCCCCCTCAGGCGTCATCGCGCGTAAGTTGCGTCAGATACTCTGCCGCGCCATTTCCCGTGCAATATAATCCGCTTGCCGGATCGCGAGCGCGACAATCGTCAGTGTCGGATTTTCCGCGGCGCTGGTTGTGAACTGGCTGCCGTCCGAAATGAGTAGGTTTTTGATATCGTGAGTCTGCCCCCATCGGTTGCAAACGCCCTCCTCAGGACGCGCGCTTTGGCGACAGGTGCCAAGATTATGCGTGGATGGGCCGGGTGGGGTCGGAATGATGCGGGTCGCACCCACGGCATCGTAGACCATGGCACCCCGCTTGTAGGCGTGATTCCGCATCGCGATGTTGTTTGCATGGTCGTCAAAATGAACATTCGGAATCGGCATGCCGAACTGATCCTTCTCTGTCGGATGAAGCGTCACACAGTTGGTCTCTTGCGGCAGGTCTTCGCCCACCAGGTACATGCCAGCGATGCACTCGTACGATTCCATAATATGCGTGAATTCGCGACCCCAGCCTCCAAGCTCGGTGTTGGTGGCAAGCTTGGTAGCGAAGAACGACAGGCCGAGGTGCATCGTTTCCATGAAGTAGCCACCGACGAATTCGCGATCTGGTCTATGATATCGTTCGTCCTTGATGCACCCGGCCAGCGTATTCCCGCGGTACATTCGTACCGGCTTATCGAACATAGCCCATATTATGCCGGTCGTGTGGCGCATGTAGTTTCTCCCAACTTGTCCAGAAGAGTTCGCCAAGCCCTCTGGGAACTGGGAACTGGCGGAGTTGAGCAAGATCCGAGGTGTTTCAATGGAGTTGCCAGCAACACAGACGATGCGCGCTCGCTGCTGATGATGATTGCCTTGCCTGTCGGCGTACACTACCCCGGTAACCTTACCAGACTTGTCATGTTCGATAGTCAAAACGTGACATTCGGGACGCACCTCAAGGTTGCCCGTCGCCTCACCTTTGGGAATCTCGGCGTTCAGCGTCGACCATTTCGCATTGGAGCGAATTCCCTGCATACAGAACCCGTCCTGAACCGTCGCTGGACGCCCGTCCCGCGGAAGCGAATTGATGGCCATGTTGCCCGTAGAACATTCCTTGTAACCAACCTTTTTGGCTCCAGCCGCCATAACAATCTGGTTGTTGTTGGCCTCAAGCAGAGGAATTCCGTGGGTACCGGTTACTCCCATCTTATCTTCCGCTTTGTCGTAGTAAGGCTCAAGCTCCGCTAACGTTAGCGGCCAATTCAAAAGATTCGCCCCCGCGATCTCGCCGTACACATCCTTAGTTCGGAATTCATGCTCCTGGGACCGCAGCGAGCAACCCGTCCAATGCACCGTCGTCCCGCCAACGACTTTGCAAGTCCACGCGGGAAAGTTGGGAAAATCCTTAGCAATCTGCCAGGATCCTGAAGTGGCCCGTTTATCGAGCCACGTCAATTGAGCAAAGGATTGCAGCTCATTATCAACATGCTGCTCCCGGTCGATCCGAGGTCCGGCCTCGAGAATCAGTGTGCGAATCCCCTTTTGAGCCAACTCGTTTCCTAGTGTGCCACCTCCGGCACCCGAGCCGATAATTAACACCACGCTACTGTCATCCAGATCAAACGTTCGTGGCATAGATTAAAATTCCTCTCTTTTGATCCAGTCGATATCGTTGAAGCCACGATTTAGATAGCCGCCTTGATCATTCGACGGCCCTTGGTACCCGAATCGCTGCCAGATCGCCGGATTACTGTAAAAGTAAATGACGAAGTCCGACCGCAGCCTTTGAAAAAAGGGAGTCTCCTCAGCTCGCTTGAGTGTTTGTAGTTTTGCCTCCTTCGAAAGGCCAGTCCAGGTGGACCCTGTCTGGCGGTTCAGAGCCTCGACTCCCTCGGAGAGAAAACAGGCAAAGTCTCGGTCTTGCGCCGCTTTGTCGTCGAGCTTTTGAACAACATGCTCGTAAAACTCATTGGGGACGCCATTGTGCGGAAACATGATCTGATAGATGGAGATCAGGCGTTCGACGAGTTCAGGACTGAATCGGTGGTACTTATAGGCTTCAGAGGCCACCGAAACAGATTCGGTAACTCCGACTTCTGGGTTCATGGAGGATTTCCTTTCCTTTTGAAAAACGAAGGCAGAACGGTGCCATCCACATGAGTGAGGATTGGTTGAGTAGCAAGGCAGGCTGGAAGAGTATTGGCGGCTGCTAACTGGTCTGAAGAAATTGCGTACAATCTGCTCAAATAGTGCCCGGTTGCTAATTCTCCGGCCAGCATCAATAAAGCGAGTCTGTTCAAATAATCACGGCGCCGATGGAAAACGGCAGAATGTCAACTCAAAGATAGAAACAATCAATTATTGGAGCTAGAAATGAACGTTCGTGAGTTCTTGCCCAGACGGCGTACGATTATGATGCAAACGGCGCTAGCGCAGCACGTTAATGGTTGTCAAGAAGCCGCTTCCGATCCGCCGGATCTCGTAACTCAGAACCCTGGGGAATGGCGGTCGCCGTAATAAGCGCAGATCGCTGGTGAGATGTGCCGAAGGTTGCGCTTACCTTTCAATGAAATTTCTCTCCTCGCGCCAACATCTCGATGATCCTCCGCATTCGCTTCTCTCTGGTTTCAGGTTTCTTCGCAGTCTGGAGCCGGTAGGCTATCGAATACAGATTGGTTTTGTTAAGCGTTTCAAAGAAAGCTTTCGCCGCCTTATTTTCAGCAAGCTCCTTTAAGAAATCATCTGGCACCTCCGCGTTGGAAAATGAATCATAGGCAGCCTTCCAGCGGCCATCCAATTTCGCGGCTTCCACCTCCTTCCGCCCGGCGGAAGTCATTTCTTCGGACTTAATCAAGCGTGCGACGCGCTGGGTATTATTCTTGGACCATCCACTTTTGGGTCGCCTCGGCGTGAATTTCTGGAGCCAGGAACGGTCATCATGGGCCGCCTTTTGTCCACCAATCCAGCCGTAAGACAGTGCTGCATCCAAGGCTTCTCCGTAAGTGATCGATTCTTCGCTGGAAACCTTTTTGACAAGGCGCAGCCAAATACCTTCCGACACAGCATGATTTTTCCAGCCAGGTTCGGAATGCCGCGGGCGATTTGAAGGAAAATATTTTCGAGGCGACCCCTCACGATTGCGTCAGTTCCGGGTTGTCGCAACCACAGGGTGTACGCGGAGCGTCCCGCTTTGCACGGTTCTGAAGAAGCAAATGGGGACGCTTGAGGCAGCGACGATCTTTGTGATAGGCCTTGGAATATGTAATAGGATCTGTTACATTAATTTTATGCAAAGCTGCCGATTTGCTTTTGCGGTGCATGTGATGGCTGTGCTCGCATTGGAAAAGGCCCACTGCTGCTCCTCTTCTCGTCTGGCGCAGACAGTTAACACCAATCCAGTCGTTATTCGACGACTACTGATCGAACTTCAGGAAGCCGGACTTATCTCGACATTGCGAGGTCCGCGCGGGGGGGCACTTCTAAAGCGCAAACCCGGTAAAGTGACCTTGCGCGAAATTCACGAGGCGGTTGATCAGGGCAACACTTTCGGGACGCATCCAAATGAACCTTCTCAGGGATGTCCGGTCGGAAAGAAAATCGCCAGGGTGATGGAACGCATTCAGGATCGGACCAACCGGGCATTGGAGCGGGAACTGGCGAGAATGACCTTAGCGGACGTGCTGCGTGAGCTGCAAAGTGAATAAAAAGTTCCTCCTTGATTTGTAACAAAAATGGTTACGTTTATCGCTGCTTTTCTTCCCGTGAAAGGACATCGTTATGTTATCTGAATTTGAGCCGGCTTGGGTTCCAGTCCTACTTGAAAATTCCGTTGATCCCGTGCCGTCAGTCCCCGGTTCGCTGAGTGACGACCAATTGTTGGACGTTTATTCGGAAACCGTCAGCGGCGCCGCAGCGACCGTCGCTCCCGCGGTCGTCAACATCCAAATCAAAAACCCCCACTCAGGCAGAGGAGGCGAAGGGGGCGGAAGCGGCTTCTTCATTGCACCGGACGGGTTCATTCTGACCAATAGCCACGTTGTCCATGGCGCCAAAACGATAGAAGTGACGCTACACGATGCACGAACTTTTAGGGCAGCGTTAATCGGTGATGATCCTGACACGGATCTGGCGGTCATTCGCATCGATGCTACGCAGCTTGCGTTCCTGCCATTTGCGGATTCGAAAAGACTCCGAGTGGGCCAGATTGCCATCGCGATTGGGAGTCCCTACGGTTTTCAGCAAACTGTAACCGCCGGTGTTGTAAGCGCTTTGGGCAGATCAATGAGAGCGCAATCCGGCCGACTGATGGACGATATAATCCAAACCGACGCCGCGTTAAATCCCGGAAATTCCGGAGGACCGCTGGTGGACTCTTCGGGAAAAGTCATTGGCGTGAACACAGCCGTAATCCTGCCGGCCCAGGGACTTTGTTTTGCCATAGCCGCCAATACGGCGCAATTGGTCGCAGGTTGGTTGATCCGGGACGGCAAAATCCGAAGAAGCTATCTTGGCTTGGCCGGCCAGAACACGACGATTCATCCCAGACTGGTTCGCCACCACAAACTCTCCAAAACCCAGGGAATCCTCGTGGCGGGGATTGAATCGGACGGGCCGGCTCGAAAAAGCGGCCTCTTAGAGGGAGACATTATCATAACCTTTAAAGGATCCCCCATTACGAGCATCGACGATCTTCATCGAGCCCTGGTCGGTGAAGAGATCGGGATTAATTCCATCCTGACAGTGATCCGCGGCGTCGAGATGGTGGATTTGAGCGTCGTTCCTCAGGAACTGCCGCGACATTGAGTCTGGAGTCGGGAGTTTCACCATGGGAGGCCCGCCTGCCTTTCTGTAGACGGTGATCTATCCTACGATGCGACGCCCCGAGCCGCCAGTCCGGCTGGAACTGCCTTGCCGGCGGCTATTCTCAGCTCAAGGCCGCTAAACCAGCCTTGGGCTTGGTGCACTTGTCTAGTTCCTAACGGCCACTCGCGTGACGCAAAAAAGCATCCTTCTACACTGCGATCGGCGAACATTCGCAGTCCCTCTGACCTCAAGTCACTAACACTCTAAGACTATGAAAATGAGTTCTCGTTGTGGATATCGAATTTTTCCGGCAGCTGTCCTCCTCGGGGTCTGGATGACAACTCTTCGGACGCAATCGGAGGAGCAATCACATCGGGCATACGATGTAATCCAGGATAGTCAGACGCCGCGTGAGATCCCAGCGAGTCGTCCGGAACAAACGAAGAATGAACACGACAAATCTAATGTTTTTAAGAGCAGCAATGCAGACCCGTCGTCTCCAGCGTTCCAGGATCAGCCTGAACAAGGCCAAACCCAAGGATTCGACTTCTACCGTGACCCTCTGGATGCCAAAAAACCGATGCAAACTTTCGACGAAATCATGCAGGCAGATATGGAAGCGAAGTCGAAGGTCATGGAGACGCAAAGGAAATTGCTGGAAAGCCGTTATGACTTGACGCCGCACCTTGATCCCGAAACCAAAATGTTCCGTGGCAAACCCCTGGCGGTTGGGCCGACCGCCAAACTTCGCAATGGGGTATCTTGGGAATCCCTGGCTAAAATGTCACCCGAGGAAATAAAAAAGGCCGGGATATTTCCTTATCCTTCATTGCCGCATCCTAAGCAGCAGCCGGGTGGCCAAGTGTTTCCGCAAGTCCAGATCGAGATGTTTCCCCGACTGCAGCGTTTTGACGTAGATTTCGATATACCGGAAGCATTTCTTCCGGAATTTCCGCCGGCAATTTTCCTTCAAAGCAGGCCCGAGCTGGGAGACGTCTCACGCGGTGAAGTGGTGAGTATCAACAACTATTATCGACTATTTAAAGATATTCTTACTCCGGTGCAGCTTGATGGTTTGCGCTTACTTCTTACACCTTTTCCGCAGGAAGAATTCAACCCCACGGATGATCGAAAGAGCGTTAATCCGAGCTTGGGAGTGACGTGTTTGGATTGCCATGTAAATGGGCACACCACTGGGCAATTCCACCTTAACCCGGATATTCGTCCAGAGCAGCGAAGGTTGCGTCTGGATACGGTTAGCCTCCGAGGATTGTTCAACCAGCAGATTCATGGTTCGAAGCGCAGCCTGAGGTCAGTCGAGGATTTTACCGAGTTCGAACAGCGCACCGCGTATTTCAATGGCGATGAAATCCATGCGATTAAGAAAGGGATGAACATTTTGGATCGCATCCAGGTCAGCCACATGGCCCAGATGCAGAACATGTTTGATTTCCCGCCGGCGCCAAAGCTGAATGCAGAAGGCAAATTGGATCCTGACAAGGCGAGTGAAAGTGAGATGCGAGGACAGAAAGTGTTCTTTGGGAAGGGCCAATGTGCGGAGTGCCATCAACCGCCGACCTATCTCGATCATCAGATGCATGATCTCGGATCGGAAAAGTTTGTGAACGAGCCACCGACTGGTCCTATCAAAACGTTCACTCTGCGTGGCATAAAGGAAAGTCCGCCCTACATGCATGACGGAAGATGCTTGACCCTGGAAGACACGGTTGAGTTTTTCAATCTGATCCTTCAGTTGAATCTGACGAAGCAGGAAAAATCCGATTTAGTGGCGTTTATGCGTGCGCTCTAAGTATTACAGGTCCTGTCGCAACCAGACCTGGATTGCTCGCTATACCTTTTTCGGGGGCGAGCTGCACCTGCTTTAGACCTGCAACGCCTCTGATTTTCGTTTTTGACCATAGCATCAGCGCGCCTGCTTTTGTAGGGCACCAACTCATCGTCAAAGTCCTTCTCCGTTTGTTTCTCCTCACACCGAATAAAGAGGTCCACCAAAGGGGAGATGGATAGTGAGGATGAACAGTGCGGTTGACGACGCGAACAACAACGCTGCCCCGGAGAAAATAACACGTGACCGCCAAGGTAGAGCGGGTTCGTGAGAAGCGATACGGGTCGGAGGTGATCAGTGTACTTTGAGGGACAAGCGGGATAACCTTTGCTCATGCCGGGTGGAATGGTGATTTTTACCAACGATGACCTTCGAACAGATAGTCCGCATCGCGGAAGGCTACTCTGAACTCGGAATGCTCGATGACGCGCTCGCGCAAATCGACCAGCTCGACTCCGAACACCAGGATCGCCTCGAGATACTGCAAATACGAGTCGACATCCTTCTACGAAAAAAACATTGGGAAGATGCTCTCCGGCTGAGCCTGCGTTTTTGTGCGATTAACCCGTCACAACCGCACGGTTACGTTCATGCCGCGTTTTGTCTTCACGAGCTCGGGCGAACCTCCGAAGCAAAACAGACGCTGCTGGAGGGACCTGCGACACTGCTGGATGAGCCGGTCTATTATTACAACCTCGCTTGTTACGAAACGGTTCTGGGGAATCTGGAACAGGCGAAAGCCTATCTGCGCGCCAGCTTACGCCTTGATAAGTCTTTCCGGGAAATGGCGAAGAAAGACCCCGACTTGAAGCCAATACGCGACGAGCTTTAGTGTCCAATCCGCGAAACAGCATGGATCTTGAACGGTTCTACGACCTCTTCGCAGAAAATTTCGACCAATCAGGCGAACTTGGAGCTTCCATCTGTATCCGGCGCAATGGCGAGGAGATTGTGCATCTTGCCGGTGGCTATCTCGACCGGGACAGGAGGGTCAGCTGGACCAAAGAGACACCGGTCTTAATTTGGTCCGCCACCAAAGGGCTCTCTTCCGCCTGCCTGATCCATGCCGCATCCGAGCACCGGATCGCGCTGGACCGCAGAATTGTCGACCTGTGGCCCGAATATGGAAAAAACGGGAAAGAGAGTACAACTCTTCTCCACGTGCTCACACACCGGGCCGGCCAACCAGCTCTCCGCGCTCCCTCCATATCCATATTGGATCATGACGCCGTCGCTGGTCAGCTGGCTCGGCAGGAACCGTTCTGGAAACCAGGTGAAGGGCACGGTTATCACCCAAGAACCTATGGATTTCTCGTCGATGAGTTGGTTCGTCGCGTTACCCTGGGCACTCCGCTTGGTACCTATTTCCGCCTCGTATTCGGCGACCCTCTGGGCCTGAATCTCTGGATCGGAGTGCCTGAATCACTCGTGAACGATGTAGCCACGATCTACGCGCCGCGCACACATCGGACGCAGCAATCAGAGGAACCCTTTTACCAGGCCCTTGCGGACCAGGACTCGCTTACTCGAAAGGCGTTTTCGACTCCCGCCGGCCTGTATTCGCCGTCACAAATGAACGATCCGACGGTGCGCAGGCATTCTCTTCCTTCATTAGGCGGAATCGGTACGGCCGGCGCATTGGCGCGCTTCTATGAGAGCCTTTGTTCTGACGAGATTTTTTCCCTGGAAACGGTCCGGCGAATTGCGGAGACCCAATGCATGGGCAAGGATCAGATCCTTCAGCTTGATACCGCATTCGGAATCGGATTCATGAAAGATCCTCTGCATGGGAACAAGAAAATCCGAAGAATTTTTGGCCCCGAACTGGATGGGTTCGGCCAGCCCGGGTCGGGTGGCAGCCTGGGCTTCTGCGATCCGAAAAACGGCATTGCCTTCGCCTACGTGATGAATCAGATGGAGCCGGGTATCTTTCCGAACGCAAAATCGCTCAGACTGGTGGATAATTTTTATGCACGGTCTGGAGAGATCCGATGAACCTGACGCCAACGGAGCCGATCCTGGTCCTCTCAGACCTGCACCTTGGCCATCGCGCTTCACGGATAAAGCATCCGGAGCAGCTCGCGCCGATCTTAGATGGGCCGGGTTCGGTAATATTCAACGGTGACACATCAGAAATGCGCAATTCGGAGGACCGGCGGATTGGCCGTAAGCTCGCCGCGGATTTGGCGCGAATCTGTCATCAGGCAGGACGCAAGGCATTTTTCGTCAATGGGAATCATGATCCGACGGTTTCAAGCACCAATCACCTTGACCTGGCCAATGGCGCAGTCCTAGTGACCCACGGAGATATTCTTTTTCTGGACGTAGCGCCGTGGAGCCGCGCCGCCAGACACTACCGCAACAAACATCGCCAGATTCTGGACGGGCTTGGCCCGGACGGATACGCCGATTTCGAGAAACGCCTTTTGGCCTCCAAACGGACGTCGATTGAACTGCAGATGCTTGAGCCGCCGCTGACCCGCGGGCGTTCATCCGGGTTTCGCTTGTTGATTCGTAACTGCTGGCCGCCTTGGCGCCCTTTGATGATCATCAAAGCTTGGTGTGAGGTCCCCGGGCGGGCCGCCGATCTCGCGCGCGTCTTCCGGCCGGAGGCAAGGTTTGTTCTCGTCGGGCACACGCATTGTCCAGGTATCTGGAGAGTTGCTCCGCGAGTCATTATCAATACGGGAAGTTTCGTGCCCTATTTCGGCGCCTGTGCAGCCATCCTCGAATCGGGCGGGCTCGAGGTCCGACAAATAAGCGCCTTCCAGCAGCAATTCGTGTTGGGCAAATCACTGAGGAAATTCGCCGTTGCAGAACCTCAATCAGAGGCAGCATAGGCTGTTACGAGTGCACCAAGTCGATGACTGCTTTAGCAGCGCTGCAGCGGATTTTTTGGCTTGACGTGCGAAGCAAAGAGAGAGAATACCCGCCGTGGTCTTTGACCGATGAGCGGAAAAACGGTTAGCCTAGCTGCTGGGTTCTCTGGCCTCTCGAGTTTCCGCGAATGCACTCGTTTGCTCGCGGGAGCGTTGGATCAACTGCGCATATGTAGCCGACGGGTGGTCGCCAAGATGGTCTTCCACTAGCCGGTTATTGTCCTTGGCGTAATTGATCGAGTAAAGGCCGAACCTGGGTGTAAAAGTTCCCCACTCATAGTTGTCGAACAACGACCAATGCAGGTATCCGATCAACGGGACATCGGATCGTATGATGTTCATGATCTCTTCGACATGCACACGCAAAAAATGGCTGCGGGTCATCCGATCCCTTCGCAAAGTGTTCTTGTTGTCGAACCGACGCCGCACTGCCATGCCGTTTTCAACAATCAGGACCGGACGATTACCAAATTCTCTACTGTAATAGTCGCAGAAAAATCGCATTCCGTCCGGTAAGACGCGCCAGTCCCACCACTTGCTTGTCACGCTTTTCATCAGCCAGCTCCGAAGAGATTTATTCTTGAACTCGTGATCCCACCAGACTGGGATTCGGAACATGTGCGCTGCGAACGGATCGTAATAGTCCAGGCCGACGTAGTCAAAGGCCGATTCCCTCTCGGCCGCGTAGAGTTCTTCAATCAGAGGAGCGAAACATTCGGGAATGAATGTTTTGTAACCCAACCAATTGCTAATTTTTTTTGAACACGCTCCAAAGAAATAGGGAATATCCTTTTTCAACGGAATCTTTGCTGCGGAGAACGCTTCTTCGAACTGGCGAATTTTCTCGAAAATGTAGTGAGGAAGCGCCTCAAGGCGTATGCCGCGCTCCCTGACCGAAACGAGATCGAGCAGAATCTTATCCGACCAGTAGAGATCGCTGCAGTAATTGTTCAGCGAGATCGAAGGTTCTGGCCAGCCTTGATCCACGTAAATTCGATGGATCAAATTGTACGCGCGGACGTGTGTGATCAGGATCTGGCGATAAACCTCCAACAATGTACGCAAACCATGCGTTTTTCGACCGCGCCCAGGAAACTGTGTGCCCAAATACGTGTTCAACACGAACATATTCGGCTCGTTGATCGTGATATAATAGCGGATCGGCGGGAGGCCGTGCCGATCAGTTAAAGCGCGGTTTATATGCAGTATCGATTCATGTGCGTAGCGGCAGAAATGCTGGCTCACGTCCGCCTCCATCCACGGGTCTGTCCCGAGCCAGGAAGGATGTACAAAATGGTGAAGGGTCACGATGGGCTCAAGTCCATTCTGATGGCACTGCACCAGCATATCGATGTAGTGATCGAGCGCCTTATAATCGAACGGCGGAGGCAGCCCTATCCGGTCAACATAGGTCGGTTGTACCCGGCTCCATTCGATCCCAAGGCGGAATGCATTCAGACCAAGCTCCCGGCAACGCGCAAAATCCTCCGCATAACGATTCCAAAAGTCGGCGCCGCGGCCGGATCGTGCAACGTCTCCCCGTCGCTCTCCGGATGCCCAGTTCGTCTGAGGTTGTCCGGGCCCGTTATAACCTCCTTCGGACTGATAGGCGGAAGTTGCTACCCCCCAAAAGAACTCGCTCATTGGTTACCGCGTTTATTGTCTCGCTCCTTGCTTGCGGCGATCGTGATCGCTTCCGCCTCATCGTCCGACACTGCAAGGGCGGATACCTCGTCAGCCACAAGAGTCTCTACAATGGTCTTTGCTGCTTCCGGGCGGCTCATCGCGAAGGCTCTGCGACGCATCTGCTCAAGCCGAAGCGGGTCATCCAGCAATGAGTCAATTTTATAAGGAAAGGTCGTCATCTCGTTGCATTTCACCGCCACGCCTTCCTCTAGAAGATGATCGCTGTTGCGCTCTTCCTGACCGGGAATCGGGCTGACAATCACCATAGGCAAGCCGCACGCTAGCGCCTCGGCTGTGGTCAATCCACCCGGCTTCCCGATAAACAAATCCGCAATCTTCATCAAATCCGCCATGCGAGCGGTGTAGCCGAATACCTTGATGTGTTCGTTATCCTCGCCCACCATTTCGAGAACACGATCCCTGGCTTCTGAGTTTCGGCCGCAAACAACGATAGTCTGGGCTTTGGATCGTAGAGATCTAAGCCGTTCGACAACAAACTCCGTGGGTCCGACGCCAAGCGCCCCGGCCGACAGCAATAGCGTTGGACGCGTTGGGTGCAGTCCATAGTGAAACCGCGTTGCAACGCGATCGATGGGAGTGATGAACTCCGGATCGATCGGAATTCCCGAAACCGTGATTCTCTCTTTCGGCAACCCCAATTCTTCGAGATGAACTTTGGTTTCCTCGATAGCCACGAAATAACGATGAAACACCCGCGACAACCACATCGCGTGAAAGTCCAGATCTGTTACTACGATCGACAGATGGGCATCCAAGAGATTTTTTGCGATAAGATGCGAAATAATGCCAGCAGGCATGAAGTGCGTGCAGACCGTGATGTGTGGATTGAATTGCCGGATGAATTTTACCAGGGGCCCTGTGTTAAGACGATCCAGCATTAGACGCATCCCGTCCGTTTTCCATGGTTCGTCGCTCTGTTTGTACCACCATCCCAGGAAGTCCGGTGCGTCTTTCACGAGGTGAGTGTAAAGTTTCGAATAAAAATCTCGGAACAGCTTGTTCGTAAAACGAAGCGCATCGCTGTGCAGAACCTCGCTTACCAAGGGGTGCTCCTCGAATACTTTGGTTAGTGCCTCCCCAGCTCGAACGTGTCCGGTTCCTGCGCTGGTTGACATGATCAAAACTCGCTTCTTCATCGTTCTATTCGGCAGCCGAATGTACCAAAATTGGCGAAAAGCGAAATCGCGCGTTTCGCCTTCTCACCGATATCGCCCTGCTGCCTCGGTCCTTCGGCGTTACCCAAGTTGAGAGGGGTGGCAGTTCGTATTCGACAAAAAACCGATCCGCGGTAGGGGTTTACCACCAATATGAACAAAGTAAGGGTATGGACCGGAACACCCTATCCAATGGGCGCTACTTGGACCGCTGAGGGCGTGAACTTCGCTGTCTATTCAGAAAGTTGCACAGGCGTCGACCTCTGTTTGTTCGATCGCCCAGATTCAGACCATGAGACAATCAGAGTTCGGATGACCGAATGCACCGATCATGTCTGGCACGTCTTTCTGCCTGAGCTCCGGCCCGGTCAGCTGTACGGGTACAGGGTCTATGGGCCCTATGAGCCTCACCACGGTAACCGATTCAACGCTTCCAAGGTACTCATAGATCCATACGCCAAAGCGATCGCAGGCAAGATTCAATGGGGTCCTGAAATGTTCGCCTACCCACTGGGTGACCCCGGCGAAGATCTGAAACGCGATTACAGGGATAACGCCGGCAAGATCCCAAAATCAGTCGTGGTCGACACCTCCTTTGCCTGGGGCAGAGACCAGCGCCCAAACACTCCTTTGCACCAGTCAATCATCTATGAAGTTCATGTCGTCGGGTTCAGCAAACTCTGGGAAAAGATACCGGAGGAGATCCGAGGAACGTACGCTGCGCTGGGCTCGCCTGCAGCGATCAAATATTTCAAAGAACTGGGAGTAACCGCAATAGAGCTTCTTCCGGTGCACGAACATGTGGACGATGGTTTTCTGGTAGACCGAGGCCTCAGCAACTACTGGGGATACAATTCAATCGGATTTTTTGCTCCTGAGAGCAGCTATTCAAGTAAGGGGAACCAAGGCGGCCAGGTCACCGAATTCAAAGAAATGGTGCGGGAATTGCACCGGGCAGGGCTCGAAGTCATCATCGACGTTGTGTACAATCATACTGCGGAGGGGAATCATTTGGGCCCGACAATCTCGTTCAAAAGTGTCGATAACGCAGCGTACTACCGGCTGGTGGCAAATGATCGACGCTTTTACATGGATTACACGGGATGCGGCAATACGCCAAACACGCTGAACCCAAGGGTTCTGCAGCTCATTTTAGATAGTCTTCGCTATTGGGTGACCGAAATGCGCGTGGACGGATTTCGTTTTGATCTGGCGTCGACGCTCGGCCGTGAAGAGCATTTTGTGGATCGAAGCGCGACCTTTTTTGACATCTTGCTGCAGGATCCAATTTTGTCTCAAGTAAAGCTGATCGCAGAGCCCTGGGATGTCGGTGAGGGAGGCTACATGGTCGGTAACTTTCCGGCACCCTGGTCCGAGTGGAACGGTAAATACCGGGATTGCATCCGCCGTTATTGGAAAGGAGATGACGATACGATCGCCGAGTTCGCTTATCGACTGACGGGTAGCCCGGATCTCTACGAGCACCACGGCAAGAGACCGTACGCCAGTATCAACTTTGTTACTTCGCACGACGGATTCACTCTGAACGACCTGGTTTCCTACAACGACAAACACAATGAGGCGAACGGCGAAGGGAATCGGGATGGCGACAACAATAACAACTCTTGGAATAGTGGCGCGGAGGGCCCGACAGATGATCCCGAAGTGAATCGACTTCGCAGGCGCCAGCGTCGAAATTTCCTGGCAACCTTATTGCTTTCGCAAGGCGTCCCAATGCTCAACGCAGGAGACGAATTCGGCCGAACACAGCTTGGAAATAACAATACCTATTGTCAGGACAATGAGCTCAATTGGTTCCACTGGGATTGGGAGGACCAGACAAAGGATTTATTTGATTTCACGAAAAAATTGATCCGGTTCCGGAAAGAACACCCGGTCCTGCGACGTCCAAAATATTTCAAGGTAAGAAGGGTTCGCGGTTTGGAAGTGAGAGATATCGTGTGGTTCACCCCGAGTGGCGCGGAGATGAACGAACAGGATTGGAAAAACGGGTTTGCGAAATGTCTTGGCGTGCTGGTCAGTGGTTCGACTAACGACGTCCGCGATTCAAAAGGAGAATCAATCCGGGATGATACTTTCCTTTTGCTATGCAACGCACACTACGAATCACTCACATTTATCCTCCCCGGCCGCGAAGAAATCCGGTGGGAACTGATAATAGATACTAACAATGAACGCGGCTTTGTTAGAAATCAGAAGATTATCTCGGCGGGCGACGAAGTGGAATTAACCGATAGAAGTCTCTTCCTGTTAAGACTTTCCGCAGGAGAAGAGCGGTTCGCCCGGGAAGCGTCATGGACAACCAAAATCGGAAAATCGCCCACCAAAGTTCCAACTCAAACCACAGAAAGCACAAGCGATGAAAAATAGACTGGTCTCTCAAGGCGCAGAACTCGAGGGATATGGCGTGTCGTTTCGGACTTGGGCAACACAAAAGAAAAATGTTTCCGTCTCCCTGTTCGGCGATCCTCAGAGCGTTGCGCGAGAACTCCCTATGGAACGGGAAGCGACCGGCTATTACAGTGCCGTCGACTACTTATCTTCTCCCGGAACCCTGTACAAGTTTCGGCTCGACGGTGTGTTGGTTCCTGATCTTGCGTCCCGATTTCAACCGTACGGCGTCCACGGACCTTCGCAAGTCATCGATGGACATTCATTTCCTTGGACGGATTCTGAGTGGAAGGCGCCCGGTCTTCATGAATTGATCATTTACGAGTTGCACGTCGGCACTTTCACCCAGGAGGGCACGTTCACGGCGATTGCCGAGCGGTTCGAACACTTGAAAGGAATCGGAGTGAATGTCATTGAACTAATGCCGATTGCTGACTTCGCCGGCAACAGGAACTGGGGCTATGACTGCGTGTCCCTTTATGCCCCGTCTAGAGCGTACGGAAAACCGGATGACCTAAGGACCCTCGTAAATGCCGCGCATGAGGCGGGTCTGGCTGTCATCCTCGATGTGGTCTACAACCATCTCGGACCCGATGGAAACTACATGGGTGTCTATTCCGATCGCTATTTCAACGCTGCGCATGACACCCCTTGGGGCTCAGCGTTCAATTTAGATGGGCCCGACGCAGCACCTGTCCGGCAACATTTCGCGGAAAATCCTCTCTATTGGATCAAAGAATTCCACGTCGACGGCTTTCGGCTGGACGCGACACATGCCATCCCGGACGATTCTCCAAAGCACCTCATTCAGGAGATCACTGAACGAATTCAGGCACTTGGCGCCTTGGCGATTTGCGAGGATCCCAGAAACGACCGCAAGCTGGTACTTCCGCGCGATCTGGGCGGATACGGATGCGACGCAGTGTGGGCCGATGACTTCCATCATGTGGTTCGCGTTCAAATGACTAACGAAAACGAGGGATACATGGGCTACTTCAAAGGTACAATGGAGGAGTTGGTGAAAACCGTGCGGGAAGGCTGGTTGTTTACCGGTGAGTTACAGAAAGATGGGATTCCGCGCGGCACCCGAGGCGCAGACCTTGAACCCGAGCATTTTGTCCACTGCATCTCGAACCACGACCAGGTCGGCAACCGCGCGTTCGGCGAGCGGCTGAATCACTCGATCGCACCCGCAGCCTACCGGGCTGCATCGGCGGTTCTGATCCTCGACCCATACACACCGATGTTTTTCATGGGCCAGGAATGGGCAGCCTCAAGCCCTTTTCTTTATTTCACGGACCATCACGATGAATTGGGCAAAGGCGTGACGGAAGGACGACGCAAAGAATTTGCTGATTTTTTGGATTTTCGGGATCCGGCAAATCGCGCCCTCATCCCTGATCCCCAAGCGCTGACCACATTCGCATCCTCAAGATTGGACTGGACAGAACTGGAGCGGCAACCTCATCGGGGGACGCTTCAGCTTTACCGGGATTTTCTGCGCTTTCGCCAAGCCAACCTAGAGGACCGTCGCCGCGGTCACTGGCAAGTCGATCGAGTTTCGCGCAGCGCGATTGCTATTCGCTATCGACGGAAAAGCGCCGGCGACATCCTTGTGGTGGCCCAAATTTTGGAAACTGAGAGTATTATAGAGCTAAACAATGACCTGCTGCGGCTCGCAAAAGGTCGGAGCTGGGAATTCGTGATTTCAACGAACGATCCGATGTACGGTGGGAAAGAAAAGGCACGCTTTGACCGCTCCGGAAACAAAATCGTGCTGACCGGACCGGAGTTGATCGTGTTCTGCGAAGAGGACGACCAGAATACATAAGGCGCACCCCGCACAATTGCGACCAGTGAGAGGAGAAATGAGGAATGGCACCCGCACCCCGCATACCAATATCAACCTATCGCTTGCAATTCAATCGACATTTCCGGTTCAAAGACGCGACTGGAATTATCCCTTACCTTAAGAAACTCGGGATCAGCGATATCTACAGTTCACCGTTCTTTCGCTCGCGCCCAGAGAGCGATCACGGGTACGACGTCAGCAATCACAACGAATTGCATCCGCCGATCGGTTCGCGAGAAGATTTCGACATCATGGTCGACTGCCTGAAGGAGCACGACATGGGTCAAGTTGCCGATTTTGTTCCCAACCACATGGGAATCATTGATCCACAGAACGAGTGGTGGATGGACGTCCTGGAGAACGGTCCCAGCTCAAGGTTTGCTCAATTCTTCGACATCGACTGGGATCCGCTTAAAGAGGCACTTCGCAACAAAGTTTTGCTTCCGGTTCTCGGCGACCAGTACGGCAGAGTTCTTGAGCGTGGCGAATTTCATCTCCAATTCAAGGAAGGAGCCTTTTACCTGAACTATTTTGACTGGGTTTTTCCGCTGAACCCGCGCACGTACCATTTTTTGCTTCGAATCGCTCTGGAGAAGTTAGGCCAATATTCGGATGAGGAGATGTTTCTTGACCTTGAGAGCATTCTTACGGCGCTGGAATATCTCCCGCCGCGGACAAACACGGACGAGGAGAAGATTCGGGAAAGGGCCAGAGAGAAGGAAGTCGTCAAGCGGCGCATCTTCCGGCTCTGCAGAGAGTGCCCGCAAGTTGAGGAAGCAATTCAACTCGCGATCAGACATATCGAGGGTCAGGTTGGTAATCCCCATTCCTTCGATCAACTTGACCGACTCCTCGACGCGCAGGCCTACCGCTTGAGCTACTGGAAGGTTGCCGCCGAAGAGATTAACTACAGGCGCTTTTTTGACGTCAACGACCTCGCTGCGATTCGGGTTGAAAATCCGATTGTTTTCGACACGATCCACAAGTTCCTTTTCGAACTGCTGGAAAAGCGCAGCATTACGGGTTTGCGCATCGATCACGTCGATGGTCTACGGGATCCGAAACGATATCTTATCTCATTGCAACGCCGGTTCGCTGAAATGGTCGATGGCGATTCTGCCGAGCCGGGGCTCGGCCTTTATCTGATCGTAGAAAAAATTTTTTCCGATAACGAAAAGCTACGGAGCGACTGGCCGGTTTACGGAACGACCGGCTATGATTTCACCGCGGAAATCACGCAGCTCCTGGTGGATTCTAGGAACGGAGAAAAGTTCTCAAAGATCTACCGAGAGTTCATCGAACGCCATGTTCACTTTGAATCGCTAATCTACGAAAAAAAGAAGCTTGTTATGGATGTTTCTCTGGCCAGCGATATCGAGTCGCTTGGCCATATGTTGAGCGACGTCTCTGAAGGGGACCGATTACATCGGGACTTCACGCTGGATTCCTTAAGGACTGTGGTCCGCGAGTTGGTCGCATGTTTTCCGGTCTATCGGACCTACATCAGCGCTGAGAATGGAGTTTCAGAGGCGGATCGGCAGGTCATCCTTCGCGCCGTGCGGGCGGCAAAACGCCGTAATGCTTCAATCGACACTTCTATTTTCGATTTTCTGCGAGATATTCTCCTTCTCGAAAAACTCGACGACTCCGACGGCGAGGCTCAGCGATTGCGGCTGGAGTTTGTTTCGAAATTTCAACAATGCACCGGCCCAATCATGGCTAAGGGATTGGAAGACACCGCCTTCTATATTTTTAATCGCCTGGCCGCACTCAACGAGGTCGGAGGAAACCCACAACAGTTCGGGATCAGCCTGGAGCGCTTTCACGAAAGAAATCGTGCACGATTGGCGGAGAGACCGCTTTCCCTGCTCGCTTCTACCACACATGACACAAAACGCAGCGAAGACACTCGAGCCAGAATGGCCGTGCTAAGTGAAATGCCAGACGAGTGGCAAAAGTGGATCTATGAATGGCGTGATTTGAATGCCGTCTGGAAGAAAAATTTAGAAGGCGACTTAGCCCCCAGTGCGAATGAAGAATATCTGGCCTATCAAACTCTCTTGGGCACTTGGCCTCTTTCGATGGAAGAAGTCAACGCAGAGTATGTGGATCGGATTCAACGCTACATGCTCAAGGCCATCAAAGAAGCCAAGGTCAATAGCAGCTGGATTCAGCCAAACGAAGATTGGGAAGAAGCCGTAAGGCAATTTATTGCCCATTTGCTCAGACCAGACCACGGTTTCCGGTCCAAATTTGAGCCAACCGCAGCCAAGATCGCCTGGCATGGAATGTTAAATTCGCTCACTCAAGCAATTCTTAAGTTCACTGTCCCAGGCGTACCGGATATTTATCAAGGCACTGAATTATGGGACTTCAGCCTGGTCGACCCCGACAATCGCCGCCCCGTAGATTTCGCCTTGCGCACACAGCTTCTTGAGAAGATTCAAAATGAAAACGCCGAGAATCTTTTTAAGACATGGCAGGATAGTCGCATTAAAATCTCGGTTACCTCGCGGCTTCTGCGCCTTCGGCAGCAGGCGCCTTCCCTATTCGAAACCGGTAGCTATTCCTCATTCTACGCCAATGGTGAATTTGCTGAGTGCTGTGTCGCGTTCTCTCGAGAACTGGACAGGCAAATGATCCTGGTGATTGTGCCGCGCTTCACGGCACGTCTCGGAACGGCCGAATGCGGGTGTGATTGGAAAGAGACTGAACTCCTTGTTGATAAGGCTTTACCGGCAATGGTGGATCAGTTAACCGGCCGCACAATTAAGGCCGGATTGGATACGCTCCCGCTCAAAAGTCTCAATGCATTCCCTTTTGCGGTATTTCACAACCTCACTGATGTCACGTCCCCGAAATAGGCCTCCCGGCCTGTATCATTTCTTGAATCGTTCTCGTCCTTGTCGTCGTTCTCGTGCTCCTGCAGTGAGGAAACGCAATCGATTCGTGCCCTCGTTCACGCTCCTTTGCACATCGCAGCGGAGTCTTACCAACAACCATGAACGACAGACGATGAGAACGACACTGAGGACGATTGAGGAAGAGATAAAGGAACGCCTGCAGGACACTCTTTTGTGAGGCAGCGCCAGGCAGATATCGCAACTCGTTTCCCTTGGGTGGAGCAAGTGAAGGAGGCGACTTTGAGCTATCCCAGGCAGGAACGCCATCTGGTGGGCGTTTCAGGTGGCGTCGATTCGCGCGTTTTACTCCATCTGCTGCCGATGATCGGTTTTCCAGACTTGGTGGTATGCCATCTGAATCATAACCTGCGTGGAGCCGAGAGCCTCGAAGATAGTAACTTCGTATCCAGGTTCACTCGCCGGCTCGGGCTCCCACTCCATATAGAGACCTTGGCCGAGTTGCCCGGAACCGGTTCGCTCGAAATGGTGGCTCGCGAAGCAAGGCTTCAGTGTTTTGCGCGAGCCGCAGAAAACTTTTCGACTTCATCTCTCCTGTTGGCGCATCACGCAGACGATCAAGTGGAGACATTTCTGTTCAACTTGTTCCGCGGAACCGGATCTCTCGACAATGCCGCAATCAAAGCGGAATCTCAGATCACCGTGGGGACACGGAATCTCTGGATCCGGCGTCCCATGCTTCGGGTTTGGAAAGAGGAGATATATGAATTCGCGGCAGCTTACCGCCTTGAGTTTCGCGAAGATTCCACGAACTTGAGTCGGCAAATCGTCCGCAATCGCATCCGGCACGACTTGATTCCCGAGATCGAAAGACTGATGGGGCGTCCCGTCAAACGCACGCTTTTGCGCACGATTGAGCTCGCAGCCAGCGAAGGCGAGTTCTTGAGGTCTCTTGTTCCCAAGGTCGAGAGCCAGGCGGAACTTGACGTGAAGGAATTAAGGGAATTGCCGGTGGTGATCCAACGACGGACCATTCTGTGCTGGCTGCGTCACCAGAACATCAAAGATTTCGGCTTCGACGAAATCGAGGCAGTGCGATCCCTGCTCGACCGTCTGGATATCGCTAGAATTAACCTCCCGCGCAGCGTCTTCTGCCGGCGACGAGCCGGCCGTCTGTATCTTCAGTTTCCCAACGAATAGCAAAATGGAAATCCGATGAAATCCGCGCGTTCCGCGGTTATTCATATCTTCTGTTTTTCGGGTTAATTTCCTGGATTTCGTTGTGTTTATGAACACCAAAGCGAAGGAATTCCTGTTCGCGCTGCTGAATACTCCGAGCCCGGCTGGATTTGAGTCCGACGGCCAGCGGACCTGGATGAATTATATAGGGCCATTCGCGGATTCGATGGAAAACGACGCGTACGGCAACGCGTGGGCCACGGTAACCGGAAACAGATCATCTGCTCGAGTCATGCTGGAGGCTCATGCGGATGAGATCGGATTCATGATTCGGAACATCAGCGAGGATGGTTTTCTGTATGTCACGCGAATCGGCGGCTCCGACCGAGCCATCGCGCGCGGAAAACGCCTCAGGATCTTGGGACAAAAAGGGCCGGTCCCTGCGGTGATGGGAATCACAGCCATTCATCTTCGTGAAAAAGAGAACGACAAGATTCCGGAAGTGCATGAGCTGTACCTGGACGTCGGAGCCAGTTCCAAAGAGCAAGTTGAAGAGCGCGGTATACGCGTAGGTCAGCCCGCGATCTACGCCGATACCGCCGAAGAGCTTGTTTCCGGCCGGATCGTTGGACGAGCGATTGACAACCGGATCGGCGGTTTCATCCTCTCGCAAGTGTTGGCAAGGCTGAGAACTGATGGTCCCCCTCCTGGCGCGACCATTTTCGCCGTGAATGCCGTCCAGGAAGAGATCGGAGGATCCGGCATGAAGATGATTTCCTATAGGCTGGAACCGAACGTCGCCATCGTGCTAGATGTCACGCACGCTACAGATTCGCCAGGAATAGATCGGAACAAACATGGCTCGATCAAGCTTGGAAACGGCCCCACGGTGACGCATGGATCGGCAAATCATCCAGAGGTAGTGAAACGTTTGATCAGATTAGCCAACGAATTCGGAATTCCAATCCAACACGAAGCCTCCTCACGTAATACCGGAACCGACACGGACCATGTTTACGCCATGAGAGGCGGCATCCCAAGCGCTCTGCTGTCGGTGCCGCTCCGTTATATGCATTCACCGGTGGAAATGATCGATCTCAACGACGTGGAACGATGTGTCGCCTTGCTGACTCATTTTGTCCACGCCATCGCCGCCAAGGAAGAATTCATGCCGAAGCTGCTTTGAGGCAGAAAGAGAGCAGTCAAGAGTTCAGGTCACCGATACGTGGGCGTTCGCCAGCCATCCAGGAGCTTACGCTGGTGAAGGACCTTGAATGCTTCGCCCATCCCGGATTCCTCCGCGACGTAATCGTCCGCCAGCGGCTGAGTTGCTGAACGCGGTTTGGCCCACTGGCGAATAAAATCAGCTTGAGAAACGAGTTGAACCGTTTCGAAGCCAAGCTGCTCACCCCACTCTTTGAGATCGACAAAGTTGACGTCCGAAGTGAGATCCTGATGACCGGCGCGCATATATATCCCCGATCCCTCGATTCGCTGATGACGAAAGTAAGCGCGTATCGTTCCGCCGGGCTTACGATGATAGATCTCCGCCGGCGACCCACCATAATCGATTGTGAGCATGGTACCGCGGCGAAGATGGCGATTCAGATCTGTCAGCCATTTTCGATAGGATTGGAGCGTCTCGACGCGCTGACCGTTCGCGTATTTGACGCTAAAGGTTGAACTAGCGGGAGGCGCGCGGTTGTCGGAATCCTCTTCCATCCAAAGGTCCTCCTCGAGCGCAAGATTAATTTCCTTCCAGCCCCGCTCCCCCTGTTCAAATCGCTGGCACGGAAACGCATCCACAAACTCATTTGAAATCAAAATGGCTTCACCTTTAGCGGCTAACAGAGCTGCCTCGACGGAATTTGTCCACTGGACACATCTTCCTCGCAATTCTCCTTCCTGGAATCGCCGAAGTGTTCCTGAAATTTCGACGATCTGATACCGAATTCGCTGCCAAGGAGGGAATGAACGCAGAATTCCTGCAGCCAGCTGACCAGTTCCTCCTCCCAATTCAATGACTTGAGCGATCGGCATGGATAGCTGTTTGGCTTCCGCTTTCAGCCAGGAGGCCAAGCTGCGCACCAGTGAGTCGCCGATGGTTGTGGCGGTTGAAAAATCACCCGACCTGCCGATTGCCGAAATGTGCCGAGTATAGTAGCCGTGAACGGGGTGATAAAGCGCAAGTTCCATAAATCGCTCAAAGCTAATCCGACCGCCTTCCGATCGAACGATTTCGGCTAACCAGCTTGACATGAGGCAGGAGTTCAGGAGTCAGTAATCAGGACTCTTCGGACGGCTGGCAAACGATGTTCTCATAAAATTCGCGAACTCCCAAGGACGCCCGGACCATATTGATTGTGCCATCCTGCAACTCCCGCCAACCGATGAACTCCTGTGCTCGTGTGCTATGGACTTGGTGCACTAGTCGTTCCACTGACGCTTTAGCACCTGCTTGGCGGCATCCTTCTGATCATCCAGCTGGTCCATTCTCCGCTCCACATCCTCTTTTTTCTTCTTCCACCTCTCCTTGGGAGCGCCCTCGGAGTGATCAATCTGATCTTCGTAATAATCTTTCTCGCGCTTAAGGGCATTCTTGCGAGCATCCCACTGAGCGTCAAACCGGTTATAAGCGGCGTCTTTCGCTCGGTCGTAATCCTCTTTCGTGCGGTAGACTGGCGTCTGGTCAGGTCGCGGGGTTCGCTGATGACCTTGCTTCGAGGTTTGATCCAGGCCAGAATCCTCTTCGGATGGACGCCGCTTTGAGGTCATGCTGGCCGCGGCACGGGACGCCACACTGAAATTAATTTCCATCGCAAGGCGCTGACCCGCTGCAACATCGGCTATCCGCGTCTGATTGGGGACGCCCGGGGCTCGAACGACGATCTGGTGTTGCCCAGGCGGGAAAATTCCCTCGAGCGGCAATTTTCCGAGATCGATTCCCCCGACGGTGACTTCAGCGTCTTCGCGATCGCTGGCCAGCGAAATGATCCCGTATTCATGCTTGAACTCGACCACCGTGCTTCCATTTGGATCGGGCACCACTTCGCGGGAAACCGGTGCCAGCGCCCCAATTCGAGACACCAGTTCCACTGGCTCGGGCGGGAGCTCAATCGTGAGCGGCGCCTTGCCAAGTTCGGTAGGACCCACATAGATCGTCGCGCCGACGGGATCGCTTTTCAGGGTCACATTCACTCCTTTGAAGGTGTGCTCGACGGCAATCGGAGCATTCGATTGCACGTTGACCTGTTGGACATAGTCCGGCCAGCCAGAACGCTTGATCCGTACTGTGTAATTCCCGACAGGCAGGTTGTCGAGGGTCATGGGAGTGTTCCCAAAACTCGATTTCTGTGCCGAATCCACGACCTCGATCGGGAGATTCGTCGGTTCCGACTTAAGCGATAGTTGACCGACTTCACGCATCAAGGGGATAAGTCCGAGATCGTTCAGACTTCCCTGGATGATTTCCACCTCAATCGCTCGGCTTTGATAACCCGCCCTGCTGAGATCGAGCACATGTTTGCCTCTTGGCAACGGATAAGAGGTTAGCGGCGTGTGGCCAATTTCTACCCCGTTGTATTTCACCGTTGCGCCTTCCGGTTTGCTTGTCAGAGTCACACTGCCCATCAGTGAAACGGGTGGCGGTCCCTCAGGTTTACGAAGAAAGAAATTTGCTCCGATGACTGCGCCAATTGCGCAGACTAAAAACATGCCGACCACTGTCAGCAGTATGCGTAGAAAAACCGGAGACGTTTTCGGCTGGTTATCCTCTAGCGGTTCCGAAAGAGAAGGAGCGTTACCTGGCGTTCGCGGGAATCCCGATTGCTCGCCCTTGCCAGTCGACGGGGGGACCGCCACCAGGGACTCGTTGGGAACCTCAGCAGCCTCCAGCTCTGCCAGGAAATCGTTCGCGATTGTAAAGCGCGTCGGCTCAGTCGCTCCGCGGCGCAAAATGATATTTCCTTCCTCAGATAATTTGGCCACCGGGTTCAAGCGGGAAGTGTATGCGCCTGTGGAAGAGCCGATTCTGACCCCGCCCAACAGCTCGTGGATGACGCAGGCAAGCTGCTGAACGTGGGTTGCGGAAAATTCGAGTCCGCCTGAGTCAACGATCGTTTGAGCCGGCTCAGCCAGGTTCTTCTGCGTATTCTGACCGAGGCTCAAGGCGTCCACTTTCACGATAAACGGCGGCCAGGTCGTAACCGGTGTTCGCTGAAGTTCGACGGGCTCCGGAAGATGCGGCATTTCGACGAAAACGTGTCGCAATGATAACCCCGTTGTCAGCAGTTCGCGCTCCGCAGCATAGTCCAGAACTTTGGCCAACGGCTTGGCGATCCGCAGCGTTTCCTCCCACCCGAGGATCCGACGAACGCGCAAAAGTTCCTGGAGTGAAAACCCTTTAATCCATTCGCTGACTAAGAATAAGCACCGATCGTCGGCCTCGAGCCCGAACACTTCGAGAAGGTTCGGATGATGCATTGTTCGAAGCCGTTCGATCTCCTGCCTCAGATGAGTGAATCGCTCCTTCTCATATCGGAGCGCCATCGGGAGCGGACGCAGGGTTACGATGCGATTGGAATGCAGATCTTTCGCCCTAAACAGGTTGTTATCGAATGATGATTGCCCTAAAATCTGGTATCGGTCCCGAATCAGTTGGCCGGTGGCGAAGCCGGAACTACTGGTCCCTCCCACTGTCCCTATTCCAGGGAAATGCGCGTCAGCACGGGGGGACCTTCCCATCGGGGCAAGGGTTGGAGATTCCCCCTTCAAGTCACTCAGAATCTCGTCGATGTGCCGCTTGAGCTCCGACGGCGATTGAAATCGGTCCTCGGCCTGCTTTGCGAGCATCCTTTCCAGCAGATCCGCAATCTGCGGATGAAGACTAGCGAGAACGTCGGACGGGAGTGGTTGGCTCAGGTGTTGATTGATCACACTGATCATCGAACCAGAAAACGGAGGACGGCCGGTGAGAGTAAACCAGAGTGTCGCACCAAGGGAATAGATATCTGAGCGAATATCGATCTCCTTTTCTTCCAACTGCTCCGGGCTAGCGAAGTGCGGGGTGCCCACAAACCCTCCCATCGACACAGTCAAAGACTGGTCCGCTGCGGCAACGAGCGATTTCGCCAGGCCGAAGTCGATCACCTTGACCAGCAGGTGATCTTCTTCATCGTCAGCGACGAGCATCACATTCGACGGTTTGATATCGCGATGGACCAGTTTCTGACGGTCGGCCGCAATCAGCGCACGAGAGACCTGTCGTACGATTCTAAGGGCGAGTTCCGGCACCAAAGGACCTTCTCGCTGGACGCGTCGATCAACAGTCTCACCCTCCACATACTCCATCGCATAGTAGAACCCTCCTTCAGAGTTGCCGAGATGAAAAACTGTTGCCACGTTCGGATGCCGGAGACTGGCGGCCGCTCTGGCTTCCCTCAGAAAACGCTGACGCGCCGTCTCACTGTTCAGAAATTGCGAGTTGATGACCTTCAGCGCGACGTCTGACCGCAGATTGGTGTCGAAGGCTTTGTACGTGACGCCCATGGCGCCCCGGCCGAGTTCCCACAACGAACCGTCCGCGTGTCGCATGATAACGAAGTGCTCGAACTTGTCTCTTTCGCCCATACTCCTCAAAACTACTCTCTCGAGAATCGCTTAATCTACTGAGGTTTGTCGATATAAAGTCGGTCCGGGTCCATCGCCTTCGGCTCCCGGAAAATCTGAGGAGGGTGATTCGATATGAGTTTGTATCCCGTTAACACAAATTCTGGATAAAAGCCGTTCGAAGCGGGCTCATAAACGGTTTGCCCTGACAAGTACCCCTGGAGTCGATATTCAAAATTGCTGTCGAAACCGGGCTTATTTGCCTGGCGATCGGGAGCAAGCATTTTCTGCTCGTTCAACATGACAAGCTTAGCGCTCCTCCACGGTTGGCGCGGCTGCCGGATATATCCCCAGAAGAAATAATTTTTTCGGTAAAATCGTCTTCCAATAAAATAATTCCCTGCAGGCTCATTCGCGATGGCTTGGTTAACAAGAACCTGAGACTGGGTAAATTGGTCCTGGGTGGTCTCGCATCCAGCAAGCAACAGCACTACAGTAGCCATGATAAGCATCGCCGCCGCCAGCTTACTTGGCATAGAAAACCACTATTACTTAAACGCCGGGCAGGATCAATACGCGGATTGCACCAGGCACAACTTCAACGCGTTCACCTGGTGATTGAACCCGACGCATGTCACCAAGGCCTGGGAAGACGGTAAGGACCGGGTTTCCCGGTTTACACTGAGGAGCTTGCAGCCGGCCCTCAGAGTTCCCGGCAACCGTTGGTGACGAAGCGCCCAACCAGCGACGGCAACCTGGAGCAGAGCGCCCGCACCGAGTGCCTCGCCTAACGCCGGTTTAGGAGCATAAACCGGGACGGCGGGATAGAATTCGCTGAACACCTTTCCCTCCACTTCGTCTGCGAACGTGCCGTTGGCGCTACTTACAATCATTTCAAACGCTCCTTCCCTCGGCAGGTGACAAAACATCTCCTTCGCGGCGGATTCAGTCTCGCTCAGTGAATGAAACGGCAGGCCTGCCGAGCATTTGGCGATCATTAAGGATCCCGTTCGTCCTACCAGGACCGCGGCAGCCCCTTCTCCAAAAATCGTGCCGTTTGTTCGGCCGTACACTTCGAACTGATCCCGATTCGTCGCCATACGCCAGCTGGCGAACGCGTCGGCTAAGAGCCAGTCTACTTCCTCGGTGCCTACCACGAGACAGCGGTCGAGCCGCGGTTGCATTGTCAGGAGTTCCGTGGCGAAATGAATCGCCGCCAAGCCGACGGAGGAATCTCCGACCAGCGTATAACTCTGTCCGTCGACGCCGAGCAGAGCTGCCAGATGGCTCGCCGCAGCATTGTACACGGTTTCGGGGAACAACAACGGGCTTGCGCAATTTGCTCCTTGCGTCGCGATCTCGTGATAAAAACGACGCGTGTAATTGATGCCTCCTGAGCAGATCGCGAACACTACAGCGATTCGATCTCCTAAGCCGCTGTCCAGTTTCAGTCCGGCATCGGCAAACGCGTCAGATCCCGCCAACGCTGCAAGCAGTGAGATTGTGCCGGATCGGCGCAGACGAGGCTGACGCGCAGCGCCCCCCAAAAACTTCCCAGGCACCGGGCAGGCGAAATAATTTCGATCGGCGAGCGCTTTTCCGAAGCGCGTTCTGGGCGCATGCTGGCCGTCGCAGAGTGCCAACCACGTTTCCAGGCCAGTAGGGCCCAAAGGGGTTACAGCTCCGATTCCTTGAATACAAAAATTCATGTCTGCTTCAGTATCAGCGTGGCATTCGTCCCGCCGAACCCGATCGAATTCGAGAGTGCATAGTTCACGCGTGCGGCTCTGAACTGATTGGCGACCACTTCAAACTTCCATGCTGGATCCGGTTGAACAAAGTTGATGTTGGGCGGGAGAAACTGGTCGCGCAACGCCAGTACGCAGAATGCCGCTTCAATTGCGCCGGCAGCCCCTAGCGCATGACCCATCATCGATTTGGTCGAGCTGACTGGAACTTTTCCGCAAAGTTCGGAGATCGCAGCGCCTTCCGTTGCGTCATTGAAAATCGTCGCGGTCCCGTGGGCATTTACATAATCGATGGCACCCGCTGCCACACCTCCCGAATCAAGAGCTCTTTGCATTGCGAGTTTCGGGCCGATGCCAGATGGATTCGGTTGAGTCAGATGATAAGTGTCGGTGGAGACGCCGTAGCCGACCATTTCCGCCAGAGCTACGGCCCCCCGACTGTTGGCGCTTCTTTCCGACTCCAGAATTAAAAAAGCAGCTCCCTCGCCCAGAACCAATCCCGTCCGATTCCTGTCAAATGGCCGGATTTTCTCGGGCGTAGCAGCCTGGAGAGAATCAAAGCCGACAAAAACAAGCTCGCACAGTGGCTCGTAGCCTCCGCACACGACACAACTGCGCAGCCCGTGCCTCACCAGCTCAAATCCGTGTCCGATCGCATTCGAACCCGAGGAACAGGCGTTGGTGAGAATCTGTGTGGGGATTCGTAATCTGTTCAATTCCAGCGCGTCCTGAATGGGTTTTTGCGGAGTGTAATTACCCACTAGCCGGGCAAAGCCCTTCCGGGATTTGGTAGCAAGCAAACGGCGATAAAAGAGCTCTCCGTAGCTCATGCCTCCGACCGTCGTCCCGACGACCATCAGTTCGGGCTTGGCGCCGTTGGCGACTTTACTGGCTTCCCGCAACGCTAGCGCAGCCATCCGGGCACCTCGGTGAAAGCGGTCGGAAACTCGCCCTGGCGGAAACGCTTTCTCCAGCCAAACATCGGGAATCTGGCCTGCCGTCTTACACCGTGTCCTTGAGACGTCGAAAATCTCAATCGGGGCCACGCAATCTTTCCCTTCCAGCAGCGATCGAAGATTTGCGTCCGTATCCGGGCCCAGGGGTGAAATTACTCCTAGCCCTGTCACGAGAACACGGTTCCCTCTGGCAATGTCCTGCATGAGTCACATACTTTCCCGCACCGGTTCACAGGTCAATGAGAAGAGAGACCAAGAGAATTCCAGCCCGGCAACGAGTCCTCGTTGTTTGATCTCGCGACCCCACCAGCAATGAATATTCCGCTGTCACCTCTTGCGCCCTGGCGCTTCGAGACTAGGCTGCATCCATGGGTTCCCCCATAGATCATACGGAACCACCAGACTACTCAGCGAGACGCTTTCGCCGGATGATGTCGAACGCCTTGAGATTGAGATGCCCGACGTGCGGTGGACGCCCGATGTTCGTCCCATGGTCTGAGGTGCGATCCTTGCGAGATTGGTTTATGCCGCTCGACGGTTGTCCGCGCTGTGGTTATCCCTTCGAGCGCGAACCCGGATATTTCCTGCTTTCCATCTTCGCTATCAACTACGGCGCGGGAGCATTACTCGGCCTTATAATTTATCTGGTACTGGATGTCTGTCTGCACCTGCCGATTTGGCTGGTCCTCACTCTGACGATCGTTCCCATGCCGATTTTTAACGTCTTGTTCGCCCGCCATTCGAAGGCGCTTTTTCTTGCGTTCGACCTTTTTTTTGATCCGCACGGCGGTGAGGATGATGACGGGGATCGGCCGATCGAATCTATAGCACCGCCTCCGAAAAATCCCGATCTGGAGCCGATCAACAAATCTTGAGTAGCCCGCAGACCGCGCCGACTCAAGAAGAAGAATCAGGTGAGCAAAATCTCCCGCTTGCACGGTTCTCAGGAGGCAAATTAGGGCGTTTATCACGCCGACCGGCTCCCTCGTCCGTTCTCTTGTCAACGCGGCAAATCGATGCGATATGCCCGAATGGAGTGGTTGATCCATTCAGCAGTGTTGGCATTTATCGTTGTGACTCCCTGGAAGATTGTCGGCTGGACCGGAAGCGCCGTATTCTCAATCCGCTTCTTCCTCCAGTGGATCGCTTCGGAACGTGCGAAAAAAAGCATTATTCCCATTGGTTTTTGGGAATGCAGCCTCCTGGGTAGCCTCTTAGCGCTGAGTTATTTTGCGTTTTATCGGAGGGATTCGGTCGGAGTGATCATGACATTGATGCCGCTCCCCCTCTATATCAGAAATCTTTATCTGAAATGGAAAGAGGTCTTGTCAGGAAAGAGGCAGCCCGCGAGCGGGACTGCACCTGCCAATCCCGAGATCGTGACCCGATAGCCGTCCGTATGATTTACTTTGATAACAACGCTACGACACAAATCGATCCGGAAGTGATTCAAGTAATGTTGCCGTACCTGAAAGATCAGTACGGAAATCCTTCCAGCGCGTATTCTTTCGGCAAACATGCCGCGGGCGCAGTTCAAACGGCACGCGAACAGGTCGCAGCACTGTTACGATGTGAGCCCTCAGAGATCATCTTCACGAGCTGCGGCACTGAATCTGACAACAGCGCCATACAGTCCGCCTTGTTGGCCGACCCGGACCGCAGACATCTGGTAACCAGCAAAGTGGAGCATAGCGCGATCATCAAACACGCCGAAGCCCTGGCCAGGAGGGGCTACGAGGTCACCTGGCTGGATGTCGATTCGGGTGGATTAATCAGTCTGGACGATCTCGAACGAGCGATTCGAGACGACACCGCAATCGTTTCCTTGATGTGGGCCAACAACGAAACCGGGACCCTCTTCCCGATGGAAGAAGCCGCTGAAATTTGTCGCTCCAAGGGAACTCCTTTCCACACAGACGCGGTCCAAGCCGTCGGAAAGATCGAGATTGATCTCCGGCAGCTTCCGATCAGCTTCCTTTCACTTTCCGGCCATAAACTGCATGCTCCAAAGGGTATCGCAGCGTTGTACGTCAATCGTAAAACAAGATTTAATCCTTACCTGATCGGCGGCGGCCAGGAGAACAAAAGGCGCGGTGGAACCGAAAACACCGCTTCGATTGTGGCTCTGGGGAGAGCAGCTGAACTGGCGTCGTCCGCTATGCACGAAGAAAACAGTCGTGTCAGAGCGTTGCGGGACCGCTTCGAACAGGGACTCTTTGCGACGGTTTCGTCGATTCAAATTAACGGTCATCGGACGCAGCGTCTTCCAAACACCTCCAACCTGGCGATTGAAGGGATTGATGCGGAAGGGATGCTGATGCTTCTCGACCAAAAAGAAATCTGTTGCTCGGCAGGCTCGGCGTGCACAGCGGGCTCCTTAGAGCCGTCCCACGTGTTAAAGGCAATGGGATATTCCAATGAACGCGCGCGGGGCAGCCTGCGATTTTCCTTTAGCCGATTCAATTCAGAAACGGAAGTAGAGCGGGCGCTGCAGATAATTCCGAACGCGATTGAAAAACTTCGAGCAATGAATCGCGGATTCCTTGCGGCTTGAAAAAAGCTAGCGCACCAAGTCCAGAAAACCGAAGACAAGAGCTAACCTGCAGACTACACGGATTTCACTGGAGACTGAAGGCAAGGTGTCCGGCGTGCGGCTTTCCATTATCGCACTTCATCTGCCCGGATCGACAATATATCACCGTCGGGACCGTTGTATCGGAGGTTGAGAACAACCAGTTTTCTGCCCGTTGACGTTAACTCGCATTCCGCTTGCAGTCGACGCGCAACCTCGGACTTCATCCCCGAGGGTTCACTATGATAAAGCCATACCTGGTAAGCTTGAATGAGATGTTGCCCGGGAACCAGCCTCGGCAATTGGAGAAGCTTCTCCCCATCCACGTTGCTCAAGACACCAACCGGCTGGCCATCAATCCAGATGATCATCTGCGCGGCATTAGTGTATGCATCGTGCAGCCGAAGCCTCATCGTTGTCCCGTTCGCTTTCCTGCGTTCCTGAGCTTTGGCGTAGGCGACAAGCGGTAAAGGCCATTCTTTCTCCCCGATACCGGCCGCGCGAGCCACTCGCAAAGCTCGGTCAAAACCGGTGCCATATAAGGGATCAAAGAAGGTGCCTTCATCCACAAAATAGAAGAGGACCGCTCGCAAAGTACCCATTTCAGAAGGCACCATCGCCAGCTGTTTAGCCGCCCAACGATCAGCCACCGCTTCCTCTCTGGTGCGCAAAGCAAGATGTCCATACTCGTGGACCAGGAAAAATCGCGAGGCCCCTGGGCGCAGAGAGTCGATTTCTCGTTGGCGCTCAGGACAAAGAAAAATTGCGCCGTACGGATAGAAAAGTGTGGGTTGAAGACTCACTCCGACGCTGTGTCGCGTCATCTTACAATCGGTACGGACCGGCACGTTTCGGAGTGTGCCCTGGGGCACCCATTGAGCTAACGGACGTTGTGCTGCGTAAGATGGCCCCACCATAAATATCATCCATGTCCAAGTTGTTGCTGCCGCAAAGCCCACCGGATACATATCATTACTTATCCAGAGTTGGGCCTAACTTTAGCAAGTACAAGCCAAAGCTCTTGAATCGCAAGTTGGCTTGCGACATGCACCGCCATGCACGGTTGGTTCCCCGAAAAGCTCTTTTTGGGAGCAATCGCGACGCTGTCAAAGGTTGCCCACGTTCTCCGAGTGCGGTGAGAAACCCACGGAGAGCCGGCGTTCACTTGCCTCGCGCCCCAGCCGGGCTGCTACAGCCGCGGAAACCTTCAGTACTTACTTACTGTAACCCGCGACTTTCCAAAAAATTTCCGCAGGCCTTACGGACAGATAAAATCTGGCCTGCGCGCAGATCGTTGAATTTTTCG
>JAFAQT010000379.1 GCA_019246215.1 Verrucomicrobiota bacterium | reverse complement strand
CACCCGCCGGACACGTCGGGACGCCGTATCGCAAATAAGGTTTCAATTGATCAAGACTGGTCAGAGCAACGCCCGGATTATCTCTGGAAAATTCGTCCTTTGCGCCTTCGATGGTAGCAAGATTAGCCGAGCATTCCCTGCCTTTACTGTCGCTAATAGCATGAGATACGCCTAGGCTGATACCCGCCGCGACAATAGCAGAAATGACTATCACGACCAGTGTCTCGAGGAGTGTAAAAGCAATCGTATACTGTTTGCTGGCTCGTTCTTCATTCTCCCACTCCAGCCCGAGTCTGTCGGGAAATTTACGCATTGGATTCGAGTTAAGGAAATTTGTGGACTGTTCCGTGGACCTACTCAGAACCGGGCACGCGCCTCTGAAAAGCGAGGCTCAGCAAAATCAATGAGCATCGTCCTACATTCAATCACATTGGTCAAGGTTCGCGCAGGAGTCCGCAGATTCAATCCATCCGCAGAGCACAAGGTCTTATTCCCTTGCAATGCACGCCTGGACCTAGGAGCCTCGCATCTACCCGTCGCCATTTTTTGGAGCTGCGATTAATAAAACTCAATGTATAAAACGTTGCAAATGGTAGAAAGCTGACACGGGCGGGTACGTCCGGACTTTTGACTCTTCACAAACTTCCTACAGTTCGGAAACCGATTCGATCGCTCTGTGTCGTGGCGGGCTGATTAAGAACGCGCCGAGTGATATCTGCGCTCGAGTTCCCGAAATTGCACCCTCGGATGACCGGTTGGCCACTCGTGGGATCGATCGTTGCCGTCCACTCCGATACGTTTCCAGCCATGTCGTAAACGCCATAAACACTGCGATCCAAAGGATAGGCGGTCGGTTCTGACCATTTTTTGGCAGCGTCTCCCTCGTAAATATTTGCAGCTCCATGTTTTTCCTCCGATCCCCAGGGAAATCTCCGGCCGTCGGTTCCCCTAGCGGCCTTTTCCCATTCCTCCTCGGTCGGGAGACGCCGACGTTTCCACTGCGCGTAAGCCCATGCATCATACCAATCGACATAGACGGCTGGATCATTCACGGTCAGGTGTGTTCCCTCGTAATCCCGACCTGCCACTGCCGCTTCGTAAAGTCTTATCCACTTCGGATTCGAATGGCCCTTATTGACAGTTTGACTGGGGTGGTCGTACTCGGTGCTTAATCCCACCGCCGCAAGGAACTCGGCGTACTGCGCGATCGTCACCTCTGTTGGATCGATATCAAAAGCGGGCAGAGTTCGCCTCTCTCCATCCTGGAAAAAAAATTCTCCTCCATCAACCCTGACTGGGGAACCATACGATTTAGCCGCAGTTCGGGGACCAGAGCCCTTGAACAACGGCAAGAACTGGCCGAGCAAGCCGCCGCGCAATAAATCTCCTCGAGAGGTGAAATACAGACCAGATATCACTAGAGCGACGGCCGCGACACAAACGACAATCTTCTGTGTTCTTGCGAACCAACGCTCCTTTCGGCGTCGCGCGTAGATCAACTCCAGTACCGCGGCTGCGCTGTCCCGAGAAAGCTCCACCCTTCCGTTTCGGGTACTATCATCTTCTTCATCGCGGCTCGATCGCTCATCCAAAACGCGAGTCGCCTCAAGTAGCAGAGCATCATGGGTGCCCGCCAAGGTTTTTGGCAGGTTCTGCGGTATTCCCCACCGCAAATCGAACGTGCCACCGCTCCATGAGATTAGTTCATTCAGGGCTTCCTGCCCGGTCAGTCCAGCTGCGCTTGCATGCACCGCATGCCCGTGGCTGATATAGAGGTAGCCTTTCTGATTCCCACGAAATGCCGCGATTGTCGACGTGGTGCCAGCAATGCAAGCCATCTGGATAATATCCTGCAGCTTAAGCCTTTCGACAGTTCCGGTGAACCCGAACTCTCTTCTTTTCTGCATCACCTCTCCACCGTCCCACTGTCGCGTTTGAATATTCCGAACCAGTGTTTCTTAGGTGCAGGATTGGGTGTTTTCTTCCCATGGTCATTGGCATTGGCTTGCGCAGCCTCTTGCCTGGATTTCTTTTTCGTCTCCTTACCCCCCGCCCCGCTAACATTTCCCTTTTCGCTATTGGCGGCCTTGCTGCCACCGATCGCTGCCCTCGGCATATGCTCCACTGGCGGCTCAGTGAAATTAGGTGCAACATTCGGATTCGTAGCAGCCTCTGCCGCACGGATCTGCAAATCAAATTTTTGATCTACCGCCGGACCTTTCCCTCCACCATTTGTGGTTCCGGTAATCGCAAAGAATGCTGAAACCGATGTACCTGCTGGCACAATTCCTCCGGCATCCGAAATAGATTGGTCATATTTTTGATCCCCAACGCGAACGGCAAATCCCTGGGGATCAAAATAGAAGTCCGATTGACTTCTATTATCGAGCTGGACCTCGAACCCAACCGAATCGAGCGAGTCATCTCGGACCACCCGCCGTATTACAGTCCGGATTTCACCAACCTCGGTTGTCTTATTGGGTTCGGCGACGCTCAGAAAAGCGACTGAGTCCGGCTTAGCCGTTTTTAGCGCCGAATAGCGCTTTACTTTATCCAGGAACCCAAGCAGTTGTTCGCGGCTGACCCCCTTTTTCTCTAAACCCGTGAACTGCGGCTCGCCCATCACCCGGACTCCGTTCTCGCCTGGTGCTCCGAAGATCACTGCGAAACTCGGGTCACTGTCCTCCTGGCAGTACAGACAATACACTTTTTCATTGATTACGACGGTGAGATTGGCGCTTGCACCGCGCCTCAACGCCTTGAGCGAGAGAAAGTTCGTTCCCTTGTCATACAAAAGCTGGAATTCGTCGGTTTCCAGGTTCGGTTGCATTGCAAAACCATATCCGTTAATTGCCTCGATTTTAGTAGGGAACTCAAGCGTCGTGATTCCTTGAAGGCCAACCTTCACATCGGCCGGTCCACTCTGACTGAGGACTTTGTGCACTACTTTCCTGCTAAGATCTACCTCCTTTTTTATGATGTCCGACTCCTGAGAATAACAACTCCAAGGACAAAACGTTGTATTCAGCAATGCGATTAAAAAAAGAACCCAGTACCGGTTCATACATTTAATATTTATCGTTATTTACCTGTTTCGCCACGCTTAATTTTCGGCTTCTTTAACTGCTCTCCGAAGGCGTGTACCGCTATTGGCCTTTGGCCCCGATACCTGGTCCTTGAAGTGCATACAGTGCGCGTTACTTAGCGTCCGGGAGGGGCGCGGGATCCAAAATTCCTAGCCGTCGCCTTGGCCGAGACTACCTGGTTCAATCTGATTGCTCAACGGCATTCTGGAACGACGCCCTTTACCCGGCACAGAATGAACGGTTTTGAGGTATGCTCGAGAAGAACCGTGACACCTCTCAGGTCTGCAGCCCTTGCCCTAAGCCGCCTCCTTGCGTATGGCAGGTTTTTGCCGTGATTCGGAAACTAAGCTCCGTCCTTTTGGGATGGCTGCCTTTTTAGGGGCGCCATCGCGGAGTTGGCGTTTTGGAAGGCGCAAGCGGAGGCCGGTATCCGGACTGATACGGGTCGAGCGAACAACGCCCCCAAATCGCCAATGCTGCACCGTCGCTCCGACGCCAAATGAGTGGGAGCTCCACGCTTATGCGGACATTCAGGCTTACCCGAAGTTGAAGCGCAGAACACGAGGCAAAATGGGTCACCTTTTTTGAGCACTCGCCTCAACTTCGGAGAAGTCGGCAAATGATACCATAACAGGCTGTAGCTGAACACCTTATCCTGTGTCGAATCCACCCATCTGCAAAAGCTTTGCTGCTGCAGTCAAGAGTCTCAGCCCTTATGGATTGACCAGTCGTCGGACCGCTGTTATAAGACACGTTCTCGATCAATATCGTGGTGAACGACGACTTGCACAGGAGTATCAAGGCATCTGGTCCAACTATCAACATTTGTGACGCCCGAGCTTTTATCCTCGTAGCGCTTACGGTAATCGGGCCGGTAATGAGCTTTGGCCAACTTGGCCGAGCCAACCTAACCCACCAGTCTCAAATTGGTAACACCCTCCCAACACCAAAAATTATTTATGTGACTGATTTCGGCCTGGACCCGAGCCAGCTGCAGTCTACAAATGCTTTGCAAGGTGGTCCCCTGAGACAACGATTGAACAGTCTGCGTGGCAGGGATACCAGCTCGGAAGGTCGCGCTCAATCGCTGGTCAATCTCATGGCGGATTCAATCGTCCGGTATTTGCAGGCAAAGCGACTCAACGCGCAGCGCGCGTCGATAAGAGCTGCACCGAAAACGGGCTGGATCGTCAAAGGCAGGTATAAAAAACTCGAACAGGGCAGCCGGGTGGCAAGTTCCGAGATAGGCTTCGGTGCCGGCTCGCCGCTCGTTCAGGTTGAAGTAACTCTGGATCAAATCCAAAACGGTAGAAAAAGCCCCATTCTCTTGTTTGGAACCAATAAGGAAAACTCCAAAGCGCCCGGCGGAATTGCGATCGCTGCGGCGACCCACAATCCTTATGCCATGGCGATCAAGTTTGTTCGTTCGAGGAAGGACCTCGAAAGGAACGTTCAGCAAACGGCAAAGTTAATCGCTGATCAGATTGCAAAAAAGGCTGGTGTTTAACGCCGATCGTGCATCGCAGTCACAGTGGTCGTAGGCGATTACGGATACGGACCTCAGCGGCATTCGGGTTGGACGAACAGCCAAGGGCGCCAGGAACAGTTAGCGAGCAAATGGGCAGGAGCTGGAACTGTCAAGAGTCAATGCGATTTCACCGATGAAAGGTCGCGAGCATCCCCCCGGTAAGTTCAATCTTTTGGTGAACTGTGACTCACTCCGCTGCACCGATACCAGCAGGATAACGCCCTGACATCCGGCGGAACTTGCCGCCACGAACCGGTGAATGCCGGCCATCCTAAGCGTGACATTAAGTAATTGGCCCGGTAAAAGGAAACCATGAGCGACGACATACACGCCACCCGGGCAGAAAAGGAAGAGATGGAAATGCTGCGGGAAGAAGAGCGTAAACGCAAAAAGGCTGAGCAGTCCGCCATGCCTATGGAAGGCGACGAGAAACCGAAGCCTGAACCTTCAGCACCCGATCCCGATCCAACACGCGACCTTCCGTCGGTCGGTGACAAGCCGCCTGAGGAACCTCCAAAGATTGGCCCCAATATTGGACCTCCTTAGCAACGGAACGGCTTTTTCTGCTAGGCGGATGCCCGGGTTGCTGAACCCGATCCCTCAGTGAACTGGCTGAACGCACTTTTGGCGTTCGCTGAATCCCGGTCGAACTCGATACGACATTGTTGTGAAAGAGAGTCGGACGCGTAATTTGCCGGGGGACTTGAAGCAGTTTCGAGCATGAAGGTACTCGCGAGCGGCTGGTGGTAGATATTTCGCACAAACTCTGCTGTCCAGCGGCTTATTCTGCGTAGGTCTTTACCACATCAAAGTTGAACTAACCCGCTACACGCAGGCAGCAAGACTAACAAGTGAACCTAACTAAGCCGCCTTTTTGCATTTGGCAGGTTTTTTGCCGTAATTCGAAAGCCTAGGCTCTGAACTTTTCGATAGCTGCCTCTTCCGGTGAATTCCAGCTCTAACTCAATATCGCTGTGCTCGTTGATTTCCCTGAGAGCGTGATCAAGCGCTCGCTGCTTAAGGTTC
>JAFAQT010000324.1 GCA_019246215.1 Verrucomicrobiota bacterium | reverse complement strand
CTGCATTTGAGCAGGCGCTGAACGATGCCGTTACTGCATTCTTATTGGATAAGAACGTCGACAATTTTGCCAATACACTTGTTCAGGCGGCGAGGGACTCCGAAACAGTGAAATAGCTTGCAAAGACAGGAATCAGAAATCAGGAGTGAGGAGTTCCGGAGGCAAAGACCCAATGGCGCTCAATCGGCCACGGTCGAAGTCGAATTCTTCGTCGAAAACAAGCCGATAAGTCATGCGCACCGAGTGGAAAGCTGCCTTCCCATTCCGCAATCCTGAACTCCTGAGGCCTAACTCCTGATTTCTGGCTCCGGGATTTCAGCCATTGGTGGTTGCGCTCCCAATTGCGGCGAGATGCATCACTTTCTCCTCTGTCGCATCAGCTCGTGCAAGTTCGCCGGCCAATCTGCCGTGGCGCATTATCAAAATCCGATCCCCCAATGCAAGTACCTCGGGGAGATCACTTGAGATGAGCAGGATCGCGATCCCTTCTCGGGCCAGCTCGTCGAACAGGGTGTAGATCTCGGCTTTGGTACCGATGTCGACTCCGCGGGTTGGCTCGTCTACAATTAGCACCGCCGGTTGCACAGCCAGCCATTTGGCGAGGAGCACCTTTTGCTGGTTGCCGCCGCTCAGGAGCCCGGTTCGCTGTTGAAAGCTTGGTGTTCGGACACGTAGCCGTGAAACATATTTTCCAATCAACCGGTTTTCGGCCATCTGATCGACGAATGGACCACGTGCCAGGCTTCGCAGAGCTGCGCTTGAGATGTTAGTACCTACCCCGCCACTAAGTACCAAGCCCATCATTTTTCGATCTTCCGGCACATAGGCAATTCCAGCCATCACCGCATCTTTCGGTTCACGAAAATGGACTTTGCTTCCTCTCAGCAGGACATCACCCCGGTCCGGTGGCGGCGAACCAAATATCCCCAGCGCCGTTTCACTTCTGCCCGCGCCGATTAGCCCTGCCATGGCAACTATTTCCCCAGCCCGCAACTCAAAGCTCACACCTTCGTATTGGCCCTTTTTGGAGAGGTCGTTAACACGAAGGATGACGTCGCCCTTTGGCTCGACTGGACGCCGTTGAAAGGCCAGGAGTTCTCGTCCAACCATGAATCGCACCGCTTCAGCCTCGGTCGTGGCCGATCTTGCAACCGTGCGAACATGCCGCCCATCGCGCAGCACCGTGATCGTGTCGCAAAGTGAAAATACTTCTGGGAGCCGATGGGAAATGTAAAGGATGCTTACGCCGTTCGCTTTGAGATCGGCAATGACACGGAAAAGAATGGCGGATTCGCTTTCTGAAAGGCTCGAAGTTGGTTCATCCAGAATCAACAAGCGCGGATTTCTGACTAGACTTTTGCAAATCTCGATTAGCTGTTGCTGGGCCAGGGTCAATGTCTGAACGATGATGTCTGGATCATGGTGAAGTCCCAACTGCCTCAGAGCACTGACGGTTGCGGTTCTCAGTTTCTGCCGATCCAGGAAAAAGCTTGAGCGTCTGGGTTCCAGACCGAGATAAATATTTTCGGCGATTGAAAGATTCGGAGCAAGGTTCAGTTCTTGATAAACGATCGCGATGCCTTTTGCCTGCGCTTCTGATGGATCTGTGAATTTGACGGTTTCTCCGTGAAACTGAAGTGTACCCGCATCCGGCTGGTGAACCCCCGCAATGATCTGCATCAACGTGCTTTTACCAGCGCCATTTTCACCTATGACCGCGTGAATGCTTTGCTCCTGAACTTCGAATGTGACATCCTGCAGGGCCTGAACACCGGGAAAACGCTTTGAAATCCCGTTTATCTTAAGCATCAATGGCATTGGAGGGGGAGTTGAGGAGAAGCGTATCGGCGGTCGGCGGGTCGGCGTACCGGCGCTGATCGAAGATGGAGTGGTTTATTGCGCCGAAGCACTAAAGCCCTTAGAATGTGTTCAGCCCTGGGAATCATCGATGAAACGAGCCGGGCTCACAATGAACATGGTGGGTTAGCGCTTATGTTGACGGCGGGAGCCGGTTTGTTTCTCCGGCTCCCCACAGAGCCGAACACGTTTTCGAGCTAGCCCAGGCTTGAAGTCACGGGCATTCCGTTCCACAGACTCGCTGGGCCGCCCGACGACACGTTTCTTCAAGCATCTACTTCAAAAATTGATCGACATTGCTCGAATCGACCACATCGACGCCGGTATCGACGATGGGGGGGACACTTTTCTTGTCCGCGAGTTCATTGAGAATATCTATGCTCTTCACGCCCATGGCGTAGGGACGCTGGCCGATCAGTACGTTACAATACCCGCCTTTGAGGAGCTTCAATTCTTCCGTCAAGGTATCGAACGAGACCACGACAAAAGTCTTGTTCTTTATGTCCGCGACACGCTTGCCGATCGCTTTTAAATACGCCTCTGGCGCCCCGAAGAGAGGCCAACCACCGGAAAAGAAAAACCCATTGAGATCGGGATTCCGTGTCAGCACATCCTGAATGATCTGGATCGCTTTGCTCGCATCATCGTTGCAGGCAAAAGGCGAGCCGGCCACTTCGGTGTAGTTTTCGCTGTTCACGAATTCCCGAAATCCCTTGATTCGGTCGTTCAGGTTTGCTGCGGCTAGACCGCCGGTAATAATGGCAAATTTGCCTTTCGGGAGGAGGTTCTTGAACGCCTTGCCGCCTTCTTCGCCCGCGCCAAGATTATTCGTTCCGACAAATGCAATTCGGTCCGCCTTCGGTGAGTCAGAATCAAAAGTAATCACCGGGATTCCTTTTTTTCGCGCTTGACTGATCACGCCGATCACGGAATCCGCATCCATCGGAGCGACTGCGATGCCATCTACTCCTTGGCTAACCAAATCCTGGAGTACCTGGACTTGTTGGGCCGCGTCGGCTGTGGTTGGTCCAGTGAATTTTGCCTGGACACCGATCTTTTTTGCCTCTTCAGCGCATCCGCGTTCCACGTCGTTGTAGAAAGGCACACTGATTGTTTTTGGAACGAGCGCGAACACTCGTTGCTTATCGGCTGCATTGGAGACAGTCAGCGCGGCTGTCGAGAGACTCACGACACCGGCTGCGAGCAAGAACGTCGTTGATTTCATGTTGGATCCTCTTCAGAAAGCCAGTGCGCTCTACGGCGCACTGTTGTGTTATCATTGGATTAGGGACGCCGGCGTGCGTCCCTTGCTATTCCGCTTAACCCCAGCGGCATCCGTAATAAGAAATTGATCATTCACTGCGGATTAGCTTGCGAAAATAGTCGATTGAAACGGCTAAAATGATAACGGCGCCGACAAAGACGCCCTGCCAATATGGATCAATCCCGAAGAGCAGCAGGCCGTTGCGTAAAACTTCTAAAATAATTGCGCCGATTAGCGTTCCAAGAACCGTTCCTTCGCCGCCGGCTAAATTAGCTCCTCCAATCACTGTTGCGGCGATCACCGCAAGTTCTTCTCCGGTTCCCAAGTCCGCAGTGACACTCGAAAGATAACTGTACTGGACAATCCCGGCGATCCCCGCGACCATCGCGGATAAGATATAAACGATGATCTTTAGTCGATCGACGCGAAGCCCCGTCAAACGCGCCGTTCTTTCGTTTCCTCCAACGGCATACACGTAGCGCCCCCAGACAGTACGGGAAAGCAGGACCCAAAAGAAAAAAGCGGTAATGCAAAATATGATAAACGGGTTGGGTATTCCGAGAATGTCACCGCCGCCGAGCCATAGAAAAGCCTGATATTCGTCCCCAAAAATAGAAATCGGCCGCCCGTGCGTGACAATCAGCGCAAAACTTCTCGCAATGGAGAGGGTTGCGAGGGTCGGCACAAAGGGCGACATCTTTAGAAAAGTGATGCACAACCCGTTTATGAGTCCGATTCCAGCTGCCGCCAGTAAACTCACAAGAATCGCCAGGGGGATGGGCCATCCGTGCGTTAGCAAAAAAGCAACTATGACCGCTGTCATGCCCCAGACAGACCCAACGGACAAATCGATGCCGCCCGTCAGGATGACTAGTGTCATTCCCATTGCGACGATGCCGACAAAAGAAAAATTGCGTGTGATGTTGGTAATGTTCTGGAGATCCCGGAACTGCGGGATAAAAACGGCCAGAACAAAAAGCATCACTCCAAGCGCGCCCAGAATCCCGATCTCGCGAGGCAGGCGGAACATTCGGCGGGGTACTGCTTTTTCGGGTTGGGGAGGAGCAACCGCTTCGGAGCTCATTGGGCTGACGAAGTTTATGGGGAGATTTGCCCAAAGTTTCAAACAAATTAGCCCGAAATCTAAGGAGCGAAAGCGCTCTTGAGACTTCGGTCCCAGTTGTAAGCCTTTCGTAATATTGTGTACCAGAGCGATTGGCGGATGTGCCTAGCTTTTCGCCGGGTTGCAAAGAGAACAGGGATGTGGTTCAAGAGAGCTCGCAATTTCGACGAAAAGGAATGATACCTTCAAGAATCCAGGCGGAGAGTGCCCAGGCGCCTGAGCTTAATACGCCGGCCTTGTCCGGCGATCAGCTTCCCGCTTCCAAGCTCACGCGGGTCGAGGTGGGGCTTGGCATTGCCTGTTTGCTGCTGCTGCTTTGTCTCCGTTGGTTCTATGGAAGCACACAGCCCTGGGATTCGGATGAACCCCAGCACCTTCACGTAGTCTGGGCCTGGGCAAATGGGCTGCTTCCGTACAGAGACGTTTTTGACAATCATGCGCCCTTGTTTCAAGCGATGAGCGCGCCGCTGTTTTCTTTGCTTGGTGAGCGAGCGGACATTGTCACTGCGATGCGCTGGGCAATGTTACCTATCGTTGCCGTCATCCTGCTCATGATTGACTGGATCGGCACGCGACTTTTTTCAGCTCGAATCGGATTTTGGGGCATGTTGCTGGCTGCCTCGTTCCCAGATCTTTATACGAAATTCGGCGAGTACAGACCCGATCTTTTCTGGGCGGCGCTCTGGTTAGTCGGTCTGGCAATTTTAGTCAGCGGAAAGCCTGATCCCCGCCGGTTGTTTGCGGCAGGAATCGTATTTGGGATCCTTTTCAGTGTGTCAATGAAGACGACATTCCTGTTGTTAATCATTGTTGTGGCAGGCCTCGCGGTCTGGATTTTGTCGTTTTCCATGCTGGGGACTCGCCCACCCCCGGCGAAGACGATCCCCTTTTTGGTCGGCTGTTTTCTGGCCTCGATCGCCGGCGCATCGATCGTGCCGATGCTCGTGGTCGCATTTTTTGCCTTCAAAAAGGCGTTACCCCAAATGTATTACTGCGTGATTGTGCACAATCTTGCGTCTGGGGGAAATCCGTGGCAGGTCGTGATCCATAAAATCTGGGATGTTCGGTTCTGGCTGTTTCTACCCATGATGGTGGGCGGATTATGGTTGGCGAAACATGATGCGCACCCCGACCGCGGACGACGAAGATTATTCTTTCTCGCTGTTACTGGGTTCTTTTGTCCCCTCCTTTTTACATTTTGGCCATTGGTCTCGAAACAGGATTTCCTGCCTTTTTATCCCTTGCTGATGCTAACGGTCGCATGCGCCTTGGTCGGGCTAGGGAAGTGGGTCGAATCAAAAACGCGATTGCCGGTTTACCTTTTTCCGTTTGTGATTGTTTGCTGGCAGGTCGCATCCATCCTCAGAGCGCATCCGCCACTGAAACAAACCAATCAAAACAATGTACAGATCATCGCCGATACGTTGAATCTCACCCATCGCGGAGAGACCGTGCTCGATGCAAAGGGCCAGACAATCTATCGTCCTCGGCCATATTATTATGTGTTTGAGCAGCTCACGCGGGAAAAAGTCGAGCGCGGCGAGCTCCTCGATGATACCCCAACACGGCTCATCGCGGCCCGGACCCCAGTTGTCATTGAATCGCATTGGTTAACTCAGGCCACCGGGCGATTCGTAAGTCAGAACTATCTTTCGGTAGGCGCTGTTCTCGTCTTGGGTAAAAGAGTTGCATCGACACCGGTTGGACTGGTTCACTTCCAGATCGTGATTCCAGAAAAATACACAATTGTCGGCAGAAATGGCCAAGTCTCCGGGACATTGGACGGAATGGAAATTTCCGGTCCGCGCGATTTGTCCGCAGGCGCACACGACCTCGTGCTGACTTCGCCGGAACAGTCGGTGGCGGTTGTGTGGTCGCGCGCGATAGAGAAAGGGTATTCACCGTTTGGCCAGGCCAAAAAACAGGATTGAATTTCAAATGTTTTCATTTTCAAAGTCAGACAAAGTTTTGATCATTGCGCCGCACCCGGACGATGAGTCCCTGGCTACAGGGGGTGTGCTCCAGCGAATTTTTGCCCAAAAAATACCTGTCCGAATTGTGTTTGCGACAAACGGCGAAAACAATGCGTGGGTTCAGCGGTACTGGGACCGTATATGGCGGATCGGTCCCGATGAACAAACGCAATGGGGTCGGCGCCGCCGTCAAGAAGCGCTTAATGCGATCTGCAGTCTGGGGGGAAATCCTGATTGCGCCAGCTTCCTGCATCTTCCCGACCTGGGTATAACGGATCTCCTGATGCGAGGAACTCGCGACCTGTCGATTCTATTTACTGAAGAGATCCAGGAATACGAGCCGACACTTGCCATAATTCCAACGATATTCGACGCGCATCCAGACCATAGCGCTTTGTCGGTAGCGTTTTCTATGGCGCTGGAATCCGCCGGGAGTTCGTCGATTCAGACCTGGGAATATTTGGTTCACAAGCCGCAAGTTCCGATCCCTCGAAAACCGGTGAAACTCCTCTTGACCGCCGAAGAAGTGAAGTGCAAACGCAGGGCGATTCTATGCCATGAAACGCAGGTGGCATTGAGTCGAAGGCGCTTTACGAGTTTCGCAAAAGTCGAGGAGGCCTTTTACCGGCATCGTCCGGGCGATTTAGAGGTGGACGCCTCAACGCGGGCAACCGCGCGTCTGCACGAAGGTGGATTGAGCTTGCACTTCGAAATTTCTCTGCGCGAGAGATTCCGTTCCGAAATTTTGTTCGCGTTCAGGTCTGAGAGTGCCGAGCACCGGTGGTCATTGCCGGTTCCTCTTAGATCGGGCAATGTGCAAATTCGCGACACCATCCGGGATCGCGGCTTGCATGAGGCAGTCGTTCAATGGAACGGCCGAAACTTGTTTATCGGCGTGCCTCTTCCATGTGCGCCGGATTTCGACGCGCTCTACGCGAAAATTTCGAGTTGGACCCTCTTTTTCGATCGATCGGGTTGGAGCCGGTTAGCAGGCTCTGCTAGTCGGGAGAAGAGTGTTATCCGGCGAGCCAAAATGCCCGGCTTGGCGACCCTTCTGTAGTGTGCAGAACTGCCGGATCAGTGTCGCTCGCCAGACTCCATCGAACGCTTTGTCCATGTCACGTAACGGCGGTCTCGGAGGAGGCTCCTAATGCAAGCCTCCAAAGATACGGTTCTGGCGATCATTCCAGCTTATTGCGAAGGGCGATTCATCGGAGGGGTCGTGCGGCAAGTGTTACAATATGTGCAAGCCGTCTTGGTGGTTGACGATGGATCAGTCGACGATACGGCGGCTGAAGCAGAAGCGGCAGGCGCCAAAGTGATCCGACACACGATAAATCTCGGCAAAGGGGCCGCTTTAAAGACCGGCCTCGAGCACGCCGTTTCGCTCGACGCTGCTTTCTATTTGTTCCTCGATGGAGACGGTCAGCACGACCCCACGGAAATTCCCGCATTTATCGATGCGATCAATTGGTCTAATGCCGACTTGGTGGTTGGGAACCGAATGCAAAATCTTGAGCCGATGCCGCTCATCCGCCGGTGGACAAATCAGCTCATGTCCTGGCAGATCGGGCGAATTTGTAAAATCCCGGTCCCCGATAGCCAATGCGGATTCAGGCTTGCGCGGAAGAATTTACTTCCCGTTTTAATGGCGCCGAGCAACCGGTTCGAATTCGAGAGCGAGAATATCATTTTGGCTGCACGGGGGGGGTTTCGACTGTGTTTTGTGCCGATTCGAACAATATATACCGATCAACGCAGCAAAATTCGGCCGCTTCGAGATACCTGGAGGTATCTCCGGCTGATCCGCAAGTACCGCAATGCGGGCCGATCTTTAAAGTGAGATCCGCGGCTCCGTGATCGCTTGTTATCAGCGACGGAGCCCGCGGTTTTGGCGAGCCACCTTTTTAGGGCAGACGACTTGCTACGCCCTGTCTTGATCGTTCTTACCCCGTGAATCGACCGACGGTGGTTGCGGTGGGTATGACGCAGGTTACATCTTGGCCTTGTTTGTCATTGAAGCCTTGGATTTTTGAGCGGGTTTCATCTCTTTCATCGGGCCCGCCGTCACAGTGGGCCGAACAATGCGACCATCATCCAGGACCGCCGCATAGAGCGATTGAGTGGAGTCTCCGACCTTGCCCGTCAGGTGCACGAGGTAATAAGGCGTTGGTCCGGACAAGAAGTCCACCGAGGTTGCGGCGGTGTTCGTGGAACCGTAAAAGGCGGGAGCCCACCCCAGAGCAGCCAGAACGGCTGCTTGTTGGGAGATTTTTCCAGTTGCAACTGGCGCGGCAGCAGGTGGCGCTGCCGGGATCTCGAGCGAGTAATTCTTAACTGAACCATCAGCACCTTTGACGCTGAAGTTTGTCGATCCCGCCATCGGTGCGGATTCATTTTTCTCTCTCGCGCGGTGCTTCGGAGTCTTTTGGGCGGCCATCAATGGCGAGGTGATTGCTAGTGCAACTAGTAAGAGGAAGGTAGTTTTCATTGCCCGATTGTAGCATTACGGTCGAACATGAAAAGATTTGGAAAACACTCCCTTCTGCCAAATCGCTGAATCTGAATCCCCTCCGAGCGAGAACAGCTACTCCCGGACGGGTGCTTTGGCCTGTCCGGTGCCGCTCCGCACTCGACAGACGTTCGCATTGTTTGATGTAGTGCGCTAACGTCTCGCCTATGGCAGACGTCCCTCGAGCGCAGTTTCCTGGCGAGCAATCGGAGAAAGGGCAGTTCGTGCGGCAACAGGATGCGTTTCGGGAATGGGTCACAGCGGACGGGAGTTCCGGATTCCGTGCGCAACCTGGACGATATCATTTGTATGTTTCCTGGGCTTGTCCCTGGGCACACCGGACTATTATCTTTCGGCACCTGAAACGACTTGAGACAACGATTGGGATGACCGTGGTCGATCCGGTCCGAGACGATCGCGGGTGGGCTTTCCGGGAAGGGCCGGGCCATACGAAAGATCCGATCAATGGGTTTAAGTTTCTGGCCGAAGCCTATCTCGCAACCGATCCATCGTATCGGGGTCGCGTCACCGTCCCAGCACTTTGGGACAAACAAACAGGAAGAATAGTCAACAATTCCGATGACGATCTACTGAGAATCCTGAACGGCGAATTCAGGGCATTCACAACGAGTAACTTGGATCTTTGTCCAGTGGAGCATCTATCGGTGATCGATCGGATGAACAAATTAATTTATGAAAATGTGAACGACGGAGTCTACCGGGCCGGTTTTGCAACGGCTCAGAGTGCCTACGAAGAAGCTGCCTATTCACTTTTTAAAACGCTCGATCAGCTGGATGAGATGTTATCTGAGCGGCGATACCTCTTTGGGGACTTACCGCTCGAAACAGACTGGAGGCTCTTCGTTACCTTGGTCCGCTTCGACGCCGTTTACCATGGGCATTTCAAATGTAACATTCGACGAATCGCTGACTACCCAAACTTGTATGGGTATCTCCGAGATCTATACCAATTCGACGGTATTTCCGAAACAGTGAATTTCGATCACATCAAACGTCATTATTATTTCACACACGACGATATTAACCCGACCCGTATTGTTCCAGTTGGCCCGGCGCAGAATCTTTGGGCCCCACACGGAAGAGAACGGTTCGCTTCTAGCCCGCAGGGACCGCCCAAAGAACGAAACGAACCGATTGGGGGCTAAACCATCCGCTTCCCTCCACTATTCGGGAACGTTCGGCAAGATGACAGGGAATTTCTTGCCGATTTTCCAGCTGGGATCGGCTGGCAGGGTGGCAACGAATACTCCATTCTCAACAGGATACACACTGTTCGACCAGTCCTGGTGCCAAAGCTTTCCCGTATCGGGGGAAACGCCCCAAACCTTGTCGAGTTCTTCGAAGGATGCTTGTGTTGCTATGCTGCTTTGATCATCTGCATCCAAACGGAATCTCACTTCAACAAGAGAGACTCTCACTCCGCCCAAGTCCCTCGAGGTTGGCGGCGCAATATTCTCTATGGTTGCGGTACTTCTTTTCACGGATTCAGGGAGTAAATAGGTCTTAAGCTGAGCGCTCGATCTTAAAGTACAGCGTCTCCCTCACATTTAATAATAATGTCTTTGAGTTTAAAGTGGGAAAGGCCCGATAAATCGTTTCCAAAACCGCTGAAGCCGCATTGGGAAACGGAAAACGATGGTCGACCTGGGAGAGGCTGCGAGCGGTGCTTTCCGGCCTGGAGTGTTCGCTGTGAATCAACTTCCCTTTGCTCTGTCTCACATGACACGATATGACGTAAGTACCTCATCCCAAACACCTGACTAATCCTCAGCGTGTTGCTCAACAGATTCGTCGATCAGGTTCATTGCTTGCAGCGCGTCCGCGGCGAGCCACTGGAGCCGCGCTTTCGCGTGTCGCAGCGTGGGCAGATCCCACTCCGGCCCTTGTCGGATATCAACATCGCTTAGCGTTGCGCGGATATTATCCAGAATTGAATCGAGTTTCGAGGCGCACATGAATGCATGATCGACGGAATGGACCGATGGCATCAAGTGTTTTGGTCGTTTTCCGGTCGACCCTGGAACTCTCGCTAAAAAACGACCACATGAGAGTTTCATATCATTTTAGCGTGCACCTTGAGGACCATTGAGATAGGATCAATAAGAATCTTTTCGCGAGTCCTGTATGTCTCGGTTTTTGGACCAGATTTTCTCTTGCCGCAGAGACCAATACACGGGTTTTCCGCCGGCCGTATTGCTGGAGAAATGCTCTATTCCCGCGAACGCGTTTGACCCGGCTGAACTAGAGCGCGCGGTCTGGCTCTGGGGACGACGACCCAGAGATTTGTTCTTTGATGGGAGCAAAATTTTGTGGGGGCGGCTGAGCCTGTTTCTGGTCGCGATCTTTTTCCTGGTCAGTTTCGATATCCCAGGGTTGCTGGCGGCAGCCGCGATGAGCTTCGCGGTCGCGTCATTCATGTTGTTCAATTTTTATCGGCGAGAACTTTGGAAACGAGATTACGAAGCTTCTCTCTTCCGCCTCGTGCGGCCCTATCTCCGGTAGAGTAGCAATAGACCACGGAGACGCATCCTCGGCTGGGACCGCCTTGAAAACAGCCAACTGGCCTGCGGCGACCTCACCACAACGTGCCAGACCGTGCACCAGGCAGTAGCAGCATAGTGTTTCTGGCGGCGGCATATTCCGCCGCCTTCCTACCCGTCGGGTCGACCCTGTCAGGCGCATCGCGCTGCGATCGACCCGCACAAAAGGATAAAGCCCAATAGTTGCAGGGAAGCCCGAAACCCTTGCGCTATGGCGTGTCGTTTCCAGACGGATTTCCAGTTTATCGGCAATCGTTCCGGGTCCCAACTAGTGATTTCCGCGTCCACTGCCCGGTTCAACCAGATCGAAGATGCCGTCGCCGCAGAGAAGAAAAACAGTGAGCTCCAAACCGCGCGGTTCGCCGCGTTGTTTTCCTTAAAACGAAGCGCGTAAATGAGAATCAGTAGAACCGAAAGTCCGGTCAGGGGGGGTATGACGCGGTTAAATGTGCGGAGGAATTGTTGTTCTACTTCTACACGCTCGCGTTCCATTAACCCACGAACGCTTGGACGCCAAAATAGGAACAATCCGAACTCGGCGCACGCAAGAAATCCGGGCACTACCAAGTCAAAAAACACCAAGCAGTCCATAGAGGCTGAGGATAACAAGAAGGATCAATTCGGAATTCGGCCAAGAAAATCCATAAGGATCTCGTTGAAAAGGTGAGGCTGTTCGACATTGCCCAGGTGAGCGGCGCCTTTAAGTAAAACTAACTCAGAGTTTGGAATCTTCTGTTGGATGTCTCGTGAGATCTTTTCAGGGAACCCAAGGTCATATTCCCCGGGAATGATCAATGTCTTGACCCGGATCTCGGAGAGCGCATCGGTTAGATCAAGACCTTGAAGCGCGCGGCCGCACCCGATGTATCCGTCCGCTGTGGTGGCGAGAATCAGATCTGCTACCCATTTCATCGTGGCAGGCGCCTGTTCAATAAACCTTGGGGTGAACCAGCGTTCGAGCGTTGAGCGGACCTGGCTTTCAAGCCCTTCTGCACGGACCCTGTTGATCCGCTCCTCGATGGTTGCTTTCGCTTGGGGCTCCGTTCGGCTAGCGGTACTGCACAGAACAAGTCCGGAGAGCTTGTCAGGGTGTTGCAAAGCAAACATCTGCCCGATCATTCCGCCGATAGAGAGGCCCACGAACGCCGCACGCGAGATCTGCAGAAATTCGAGCAGCGCCGCGACGTCGGACGCAAGTTCCTTGAACGTGTAGGAGTCACCTGGCGCTGTGCTTCTTCCGTGCCCACGAAGATCGTACTGCAAAACAAGAAATCGATGTGCCAAAAGCGGGAGCTGGTAAGCCCACACCCCCATGCTGGTCGCCAGCGGATGACTCAATACGACCACCGGCCGATCCCGGTCACCTTGAAGCGAGTAAGCAAGGTCGTATCCGTTGATCGTCGCGGATGCTCTGCTCATTGTCTCCTTAGGAGACAATACCTGTAGAATAGACGTTGACTAGTGCACCGTCTCCTAAATTCCTTGGGGCTTCGTTGCCTGAAAATGGGTGGAGAATGGGCCGATTCAGGTTTGCGAAAACCGTTGGAGATCAAATCAATCGTTCAAGCCGAATCTCGACCTTGCGCGGCACGTCGTGGAAGGACATGCACTCACTTCCCGTGAACGGGCGGCGGTCAGGATTCAGGTCAGAAACATCGTTCGCGG
>JAFAQT010000228.1 GCA_019246215.1 Verrucomicrobiota bacterium | reverse complement strand
GACCCCTATGAAGATAAGGTCCCTCCTGAACTCGATGCTCACCGTGCCGTCAATCAGCATTGTGGGTTTTCCTGCCGCGCGAGCGGAAGTGAACCAGATCCGTGCCGTGTTTTTGAATGCTATAAAACGATATCAGTTACTCACGTTGACCCTTTTGACGGCTTTTCCGTTGCTGATCGCGTGGACAATCAATGCCAGGGCGGCTGGCGCTGATAATTTCGAACTAGCCATGGTGATCAAGGAGACCACTAATCCGTACTACAACGCTACGTTATCAGGCGCGCGGATCGCCGCCGAAGAGATCGGCGGAACTGCCAACAACTACGGCCCAACGCAATCCAGTGGCCAGGCGCAGGTCGAACTTATCAATAATCTGGCAGACCGTCATATCCCGGCGATCGCGGTCGCCGCGAGCGATCCTGATGCGGTCGTCCCCGCAATGAAGCGAGCACAAAAGCTCGGCGCCAAGGTCATTACATTCGACGCGGATTCGGCCCCCGAGGGTCGTCCATTCTTTGTCAATCAGTCCACCAGCGATGCAATCGGCAGGTACGGTGCCAAATTGCTGGTCGACGCAATGGGGCCGAAAGGCCAAGTGGCTATTGTTTCTGCCCAGCCGACGGCCGCGAATCAGAATGCGTGGATTGCGGCGTTCCGAGACGAGCTCAAGAAGTACAAAGATATCGAAATCGTGGACGAGGTGTACGGATACGACAATGAGCAAAAGGCGTTCGATGCAACCGTGGCGTTGACCACAAAGCATCCCGACCTCAGGGGAATTTTCGCCCCGACTTGTCCCGGTCTTCCCGCGGTTGCGCGCGCTCTTGAGTCCGTGCACAAGGCGGGCTCAATCAAGGTTTCCGGCAATTGCGTTCCGAGTATCACCGGGAAATATATGCTGGATGGCACGATCCAGGGCTTCTACCTGTGGGATCCCATCAAACTCGGTTATGTCACTTACTATGCGGCAAAAAATCTCGTGGAAGGAAAGATTCAGGGAAAAGCCGGCGATTCCTTTACGATCAAAGAAGGAAAGTGGCCGGGTAAATATGAGATTGACTCGACCGGACAAATCATTACGGGTGAGCCGCTGCAATTCACCCCGGACAATATCAAGGATTACAACTTTTAGCCTTGCCAAGCGAGGGCGACGGGGCCGCGTCTTGGGGAGGCGCAGCCCCTCGCCGGCCAATACTGACCTGAAACCGGCTCCGCCAGGAGAATCCAGGGAGGTGACCTGGGCTCGCGATGGGCGCAACTCCCCGCGTGGGATAGAGCGCCGCCTGTCATTGAGCTTCAGGGGATCACAAAACGCTTCGGGCCGGTCGAGGTTCTGAGCAACGTCGATCTAAGCCTTTACGCCGGACAGGTGCATTCTCTCGCTGGTGAGAATGGGGCAGGGAAGAGCACACTGGTCAAGATCCTTGGGTGGATCCATCAATCGGACAGCGGGCGGATTGTGAAGAACGGCATCGAGACTACGATCCTCGAACGCTCGCGATTAGCGTGGCGGCCTGATTGTCCTGGCCGGCGGACGGCAGATCTCAGGGACGTGTTACCTGGATGCCGTGATCGCGCCCGACCTCAATTTCAAGCAATTTCGGTTGTAGTGGTAGGGGAGTAAGCATCTTCGGCGGCAGCGGATCGGTTTATTTTACGGGGCAGCTCTTCGGGCAGTTATTTTCGCCGTTTTGCAGAACGGGGTGCAACTTTGGGGATCGACCGGTTTTGGCTCCAAGCCGTTTTTGATGCAGCGATCCTTTTCACCCTGTTTTTTTACAGTCACCTGACAACACGAGCTGAGCGGGCCGAACGCCAATCTCGCCATAGTCAGCGCAGCGATTGGAGGGCGTCCATCACGGACAGAAACCGGTCGATGACCTGGGTGCGCGACGCTTATTGTCTTTGGTGCATCCGCATCGTAAAGAGGACGCAATAGCTCTCTGGCAGTCTGCGACGAGATCACTCAGGAACTGACGATTTCGGGATTTTCGGGCGTTGGCTTCCAGGTTGCCGTCGAGAACGGCGAAATCGCCAGCCTCACACTTTTCTCAAAGTTTTTTGGGTGGTGACCTGAACCTTTTAGCCGTGGGCGCTTATTCCAGCTTTTCGCTTTTGCTCATCTCCATTTTCCCAATTGAGAGGTCGCCCAAAAAACGTCCACCCTTATCGACAGAGAATCCCAGGGCGGATACTCTGCCGGTGAGTCGCCCGGTCTTATGAATGACTACCGTGCGAGTCGCGATGATCTGGCCTGAAATGGTGCCGTCGATTTCTACTTGTTCGGCCCGGATCGGGTGCACAATCTCCGCGTCGCATTTCTTTTCGATATAAACGGCTTTCGCCTCGATACTGCCGTTCACCTTACCGTTGACTTTGATCCTCACGGCACCAGTGCAGATCAAATTTCCACGCATGGGTCCTTCGATGACAGCCGACCCACAAAATGTTCGTCTATTAATGAGTTCGCCCTTGCTGGTAATAATCAGTCGCCCTCCCGTCCGAATGGTACGAGTATAGATGCTGTTAATCTTGTAGTCCTGCAGATCGATGTATGCGCCGCACTTTGGACAGAATGTGGATGTAGCACTTTTCGGAACTTCACGTTCACCTACACATTCGAAACACCGGGCCACAAATGTGCCCTGAATGCCAAACAGCCCGTGTATCTTTGCGGAGACAGTTGTCGGCCCGCGTTGGATCTCATGCGATGCAGCCGGTTTTCCGCTTTTTTCCAGTTGGATGTAACCACTGCATTTGCGGCAGTAGGTCGATTTCGCAGATTCAGACTCGAGCTGAAGATTGTCACAATGTGGGCATCGTACTTCAACTTTCGCTTTAGTATCTTCCGCTTTCTGGAATGCTGCAGGGTGACCTGGTGCCTCGCGCAACAGGGTCGATTTGCGACCTCTCTCCAGGTGGATATAGCCGCCGCATTTGCGACAATTTGTCGAATGAGCGAGCTCAGGCTCTAACTGCAGGTTACCGCAGTGGGGACATTGTATTTCAACTCTCCCTTTGGCACCTTCCGTTTTCCGGAATGCGGAAAGGTGACCCTGCGCTTCGTGCGGCACGGTCGATTTGCGACCTCTCTCCAGGTGGATGTAGCCGCTGCATTTGCGGCAATTGGTCGACTGAGCGAGTTCCGGCTCTAGCTGCAGGTTGCCGCAATGGGGACATTGTATTTCGATCCGTCCTTGAGCACCCACTCAGAACTCCTCGTTCCCGCGAATATTCCCGCTCTCACCGACCCTCAGAACATCGTCGACCGCTGCAATCTCGGCTTCCGGGGTTACCTCAAAATTCAACTTGTTTCCAAACTTGATCGAACCTCTGACGTATACCTCTCTTGAGAGGTTATTCTGGTTCGGTGTATCTCCTTCTTCCATAAGGGCGTTGAGGTGCGATAGAATTGAGTTTGGCCGCTACGGATCACTTAAACAGCCAGTTTCTTCCACGGCACTTGGGAAGCGGCACTGCACATCGACCGTCCGGGGAAGATAGCCCTTGTCCATAGCCGATCCTTGACGCTATCGGAATGAATAGAGAGCGCAAGCCTGAATTGGCCGAGGTCTCATCTAATTCATACACGAAGATCATGTTGCGTCTTCGAGGCAGGGCATTTGCGATCGAAGAAAACATGGTTCTTTTATTTTGCCTGAGCCGGCCGGATCTTAGCAGCGAAGCACCAAGGATCCAGCGGAGGTCGCTTAGCTTGGCGTCGATCTAGTGCACCGTTTCCTGAATTCCTTGGGCTTCGTTGCCATTAAAATGGGTCGTTTGTGAGGCCGTCCTAGCGGGACTGGCACTAGAAAGGAGCATATCTGGGTCGATACGTGACTGACGAGCAACGAGGCAGCCGACCCATTTTCACCCAAGCCCGCGAGCCGCCGGTTTTTTGTTTTTCCGTTGGAGGTCGGAAAGGATAAAACGTATCTTAAATCTCCCTATCCGATTGCTTTGCTGATATCCTTGCAAACTCCCGATTTGATCTGCGGGACAGGCCGTGCGCCGAAAAATACAATTGGATGTAGAATTATCGAGGTATGTTGCCACGCATAAAACGTTCTTTAGGAAAGCTGCTTCCTCAGATCTGGATGTCACCCCAGAGCACCTACAATGCGGAGCCAATCGTGGAGGAATACGCGAGCGATACGAAGCTCCAAAAACCAGAGCAAACCATCCTGAGCCTCGTCACCGAAACAATAAAGACTGGGAGAATGCTCGATATCGGTGTTGGTGCTGGGCGGACCACTCATCATTTCGCACCCTTAGCTCGCGAATACATTGGTATAGACTATGCCGACAACATGCTTAGGACCTGTTATCGAAAATTTCATCCCCTACCATCAAACATTTCCTTCATACATTGTGACGCAAGAGATTTGAGTATCTTCGGTGATGCATATTTCGATTTCGTCCTAGCGAGTTATAACTGCTTTGATGGCCTATCTCATTCGGACCGGATCAAAATATTCAAAGAAATAAAACGAACCTGTAAAATCGGAGCTCTGGTAAGTTTCTCAAGCCACAACCTGCTGTTCATCGATAATTATTTTAAAATCAATTGGTGGCTGGAGCGGGCAAACTTAGAATCAACAAACTCGCTTAACTTTCTGTATCGCCTCTATTGTTATGGATGGGTATTAGCCCTGAATGACAGCCGAGAGCATCTATCGGACAACGATTACGTGATGATGCACGATGGAACTCATAACTTTAGCCACAAGCTATACTACATAACACCGCGGAAGCAAATCGAGCAGCTGGCGGAGTTAGGATTCAACAACACGAGAATATTTTCCTTGGACGGCAACGAGATAGAGAGCGGAGGGGAATTAAGCAGGGCGAGAGATTGCTGGCTATACTACCTATGTACAACCGGATGAATCCTCAGGATAGTCTATTGTCCCGTCTCGCAGAGAATGGTGACATCGCCGCAGGGTCAGTTGGCTGTTTTTCAAGACGCGAGCGCAGCGCCCATATTTGAATTGATACGGGCCGAGCAAGCAACGCGGAAATACAGCCAACTGGCCGCGGCCAGAGGAGGTGTTCAAAATGGGCCGGCGGCTGCGTTGCTCGTCGGTTGACAGAACGATGTCACCATTCTATGCGAGACGGTACAATATGGAGGTAGAGATCCGACGCTGAGTCTTGCAAAACGTTGGTCAGTGGTCTGCGAGAGCTTCGTTTGATGGTTCCTAATTTCCGGCGGTCTTCGCCTGGTCGGTTTGTAGGGTTAAGGTGCGGGATCGCCTGGGCATGAATTACTTTGTTGGCTCATTTGCTCGTCTCTAAAGGCTTGCCCGCCATGGCCGCGATCTCACA
>JAFAQT010000437.1 GCA_019246215.1 Verrucomicrobiota bacterium | reverse complement strand
TTGAGGGCTGACCTCCGCGAATCGGGTTTGAGGGGTATTCCAACCAGGGTGTCGGGTTTTGTTCTCAATCGTCAGGGCAGGCCGATCAGCGGAGCTCTTCTCGATTTCTGGCATGCGGATGCGGACGGCCAATATGATCTGGAAACGTTTCGGTGCAGGGGACATCAATTCTCCGATGCCAATGGCCGCTACGCCTTGGAAACGATCGTGCCGGGTCTGTACCCGGGGCGAACCCGGCATTACCATGTCCGCCTGCAAGCGGCACATGGGCCAAGTCTTTGCACCCAGCTCTATTTTCCGGATGAGACCCAAAATGCTTCCGATTCGTTGTTTCGTCCAGATTTGCTTCTGAAAATCAGGAAAACCAACTCCATTCATCTGGCAACCTTCAATTTCGTTCTGGAAGTGGCGTAGTTTGGGGGCCTGGAGATTGATCGAAGTGTTGGCGTCAGAGAGTGCAAAGACGATAACCTCCCGCTGACCCTGGCAGTGACAACTGCTTTTAGCGTGCCTCGTCATCCCTTTGTGCAACGAAGCCCCATCACGAAGTGCTTCCATCTTCGACAATGAGAGTTTTCAAGGGGTCAGGCTTTCTTGTTCAATTTCGTTTTTGACCCGGGCGAATTCACATTCCAGTCGTGCGAGCTCTTGCGGTGCACCCTCCACGCTTTGCGCGGTCCCGAGATTCTCCAATTGCTTGCAAATATCTGCCATTCCTCGCGCACCGATGGTGAGACTTGCTCCTTTCAGAGCATGGGCTTCTCGAGCCAAGCGAACCGTCTCTCCTCCGGCGATGGCTGATCGCAAGGTGGCAAGGCGAACCATCGCGTCGTGCTCAAAAGTCCCGAGCAATCGAGAGAAAAAGGAGGCCCCGATTTCTGAATCGAGTTCCCTCAAACCTTGCAGTGTCTTTTTGCAGAGCGCTCCTTCGTTTGCTGCTCCTGTGAACACTTTTGCCGCCCATCCAGTTGCTACCGCATTCTTTGTATCCACTCGGCCTCTAAACGCGCGGCATATCCTTCGACCATCTGGTCAAGCTCTGTGACTCCGTAGCCGCTCTTTTCGGTCAGGCCACGAAGCCTGAGCTTCCGGACCTCTCGCTCCCGCGCAGCCTCTTCTTTCGGTGCGCTTTCCGTCATCCCTTCGATAATGAGCATCATTCTGTGCAATCCAGCATTTTCCGCGCGGAGTGTTTGCGCCCGGTCGTAGCGTCTCTGGAATTCGCAAAGAATTTCGTCATAGGTGAGATCTGGCGAATACCCGTACTTGGTCAGGAAAGCCGTGCGCACGAGATAAGCATCTGGGATACCCATCATGAGGACCGAATGATTCGTGTTCTGCGGAGCTCCAAAAAAAAGTTCCCGTCGGGAATCAATTGCTTTCGCCTGTAGTGCCGCCTGTCCATAGGAGGCTGCGGCCGAGTTTTCGTACAAACCCGTAAACAGCGCTAGCTATTCGATTGCGGACGAGGTAATAGTATCGATATTTACCATATTATTCATATTATCCCAAATTTCTACATCGCCGCCTCTCGCCCCTTATGATCTCTCCCGACTTTTACTCGGCCCCTTCCTCCTTGCTCCGACGCGCTTCCTCTTACCCGACGCTCTCCGCCGCCGAGGAGCATCAACTTGCTCTGGAAGGCCGGGCAGGCAACTCGAGCGCGTCGGAGCGAATCATCCTCTGCAACTTGCGTCTCGCGGTGTCAATCGCCCGTGATTATACCGGGCTCGGACTAACGCTTGACGACCTGGTCTCGGAAGGAAGCATCGGCCTGATGAAAGCGGCTTCCAAGTTCGATCCCTGCCACCGCGTCCGTTTTGCGACCTATGCCGTCTTTTGGGTACGCCACACCATTCTGCGCGCCTTGTATAACCAAAACCGAGTCATCCGGCTTCCAGCTCACGTCGTCGCGCGCCTTTTAAAGGTAAAGCAGGTGCTGGAACGCATGACCGCCGAACTCGGGCGCGAGCCAAACGGAGAGGAACTGGCGGCTGAGACAGGGTTTAGGACCGCTCAAATCACCGATCTTCTGGCAGTAAGTGCAGTCCCCCTGTCTCTCCATGCCCCACATGGAGAGGAAAACAGCACGCTCGAGGGTTCCATTGCCGATGAACAAACAACAAACCCCGCTCTTCGGCAGGAGGACCGCGAGCAATCAGAGCAATTGCACAGGCTGTTGAAATCTCGGCTCCTGCTCACCAGCCGCGAAAGGAACATCCTGACCACCCATTTTGGAATTGGCACGGACCAACAGGAGTCATTCGAGTCGATCGGAGCGCGTCTCGGGCTGACCTCGGAACGCGTCCGACAACTGCACAATAAGGGCTTGGCTAAGCTGCGCCGCAAACTCAAGGCCGACAACACTAGCTTGGCCGCCCTCGCGGACTATCTAGGGTAGATTCGTGACTCGACCCTCGGCGGCACCTCCTCCGCAGAGAGACAGACTTCACTCACAAAAACAGGCTGACAGAGCCTCAGAACGTGATTCAATACGGTTATGGGTAACTGTCGCGCCGTGGTATGAGTCAAGCCGCAAACCGAGATGCTTCGCTCTACGACGTTGTCATCATCGGCGGCTCGCTTTCCGGCGCTGCCACAGCGACGCTGCTATTGCGCAAAAACCCTGAGCTAAAGCTCTTAATTGTTGAAAAATCGGCCCATTTTACTCGACGCGTCGGCGAAGCGACCGTGGAGGTAAGCGCCTTTTTTCTCGGGCGGCTTCTGGGAATGACGCAGCATCTCAACGAGTCGCACCTCGTGAAACAGGGGATGCGCTTCTGGTTTACCAACGATGAAGTCGCGTCACTCGATCAGGCGAGCGAACTCGGCGGGCGATATCAGGTTCGCCTCCCGGCCTATCAACTGGATCGAGCCGTTTTTGATGAGGAAGTTCTCCGGCGCGCATATGCAGCTGGAGCAAAGCTGCTTCGTCCAGCCAGCGTGACGAAGGTGCACCTTTCGTCCGGAGGCGAGCAAACAATCACGATTCGGACCGCGGAAGCATTGGAAACAGTGCGGTCCCGCTGGGTGGTCGACGCCTCCGGGGTAGCGGCACTGCTGGCGCGACAAGAAGGGTGGTGGCATTCGAATAAAGCCCACCCGATATCTGCCGCCTGGGGGCGCTGGAAAGGCGTAAAAGATTGGGACGGGTACGAACTTGCGCAAAAATTTCCTGAATGGGCGAGTGCACCGTACGGAATTCGCGGCACAGCCACAAATCACGTGGTTGGAGATGGGTGGTGGAGTTGGTGGATACCGCTGAAAGGCGGTGACGTGAGTGTCGGCGTCGTGTTGGATCAACGCCTTGTGCACTGGCCGCAAGACGGCGGAAAACTGGGTGACCGCCTAAGGCAATTTCTGATGCAACACCCGGTTGCGCGCGAGATGCTGGCAGACGCTCAGCTGATCGACGGAGACGTGCACTGGCGCAAGGATCTGGCCTATTATAGTACAAAGTTTGCCGGAGACGGTTTTGTGCTGGTGGGTGATGCGGCGGGGTTCATCGATCCATTTTACAGCCCCGGCATGGATTGGATTTCATTTACTGCCACCAGCGCCGCGGAACTGGTCGCCGCCGAGCGGCGAGGCGAGTGCGTTGCCGGGTCGATTAAGCATCACAACAGCGTTTTCTCCATGAGCTATCACAGCTGGTTTGAGGCTGTTTACCAGGACAAGTATGAATACATGGGTGAGTACGACCTGATGCGCCTGGCCTTTCTGCTGGACCTCGGCCTGTACTATCTGGGTATCGTTTCGCAGCCTTTCAAGATGGGAATCAAGGGTCTGCTAGCTCCGCCGTTTTCCGAGCCGCTTTCCCGTCCGGTGTTCACCCTGATGCGCACCTACAACCGGCGTTTCACTCAGATTGCGCGGCGGCGCCGCCGCTTGGATCTGCTTGGAAAAACAAACCGCGCGAAGCGTTGGCTCGCCAACGGCTTTACTTTGAGCAAATCGGATGTTCGACTCATTTTCAAAATGCTCCTCCAATGGGGTTGGCTTGAACTCAAGGAGGGCTGGCGCACTTGGTGGCCGAAGCCAAAGCGGTTGCAGGTGCCAGTTGCCAGTGGAAGACCGGCTCCTGTCGATCCTTGAAGCTTCTTCCTCGCTTTCGATCTTGACTCTGGGGACAGAGGATCGTGATCCGAGCAAGCCGGGACCGAAAGACTGTCGGCCGCGTTGGCCGGAAAAGAAACCGAGCTCAAGGGCGATTGCGATTTGGGAACGAGCTCGAGGCCGGAGGGCAGTCAGATTGTTTGCTCCCCGTTCGCCCCTCGTTCCGTACTCGGTTCGCTTTCCGAACCTATGAATAGAACTGTTAGTCACCCGCAAAAATTGCCGGGAGGGTAACCGCTCACTTTCTCGCACTGACCCTGACATCTGCTCCATGAGGCGAACCCAGCTTTTACAGACCATTTTCGAAAAATATCGCGGGCGGATCGTGGTGACTTACGCAGTGACGCTGGCGGAAAACCTTTTTGAATTATGTTATCCTTCGCTCACAGGATTGGCGGTAAATGGGTTGCTCAAGCATGATTTTACGGGCCTCGCGTTGCTTCTCGGCGTCTGGTTTGCTCACACCGCAACCGGCGTATTTCGGCAAAGCTACGATACCCGGGTCTTTTCGGCCATCTACACCGATTTGGCGACACGCACGGTCTCTGAACAGGAGACGATGGGAGTTACTACTTCCCAAATTGTCGCCCGTTCTTCCCTCTCAAGAGAGTTCGTAAACTTTTTCGAACGCGATGTCCCGTCAACCGTGAATTCTGTTTTCGGGCTGCTCGGTGCACTGGTTCTACTCTTTTTTTATGATGTGTGGAGCGCGGTGTTCTGCATTTTCCTATTAATACCTCTTGCGCTCTTGAATCGGCGCTACTCCAAACGCACTTTGACCCTGAACAAACGCTTGAACGATCAACTGGAACGTGAGGTGTCAGTGCTAACGCGCCGGATGCCGAGCAGAGTTTTCGGACACTACCGGCTGCTTTCCAAGTGGCGCATCTCCCTCTCAGATGCCGAAGCCATGGACTGGGGTCTGATGGAGCTTTTTAGTATCGGCTTGTCAGCCGCCGTCATCATACGAATTGCTTCATTGCCACACATTGAGCCTGGCACGATATACGCCATGCTCGCCTATCTGTGGAATTTCATCGCGAGCCTCAACAATGTTCCCGGGCTGGTCCAGCAGCTGAGCCGGCTCAAGGACATCGCACACAGGATGGATCAGAGCCTTGGTTAGAGGACGGGTGCAGAGTGGTGCCTCCTGCGGATCCATTGACAAAAACAGACCTGCAAGTATCTTGACATCAAGTAATCTGCGATTGTTTATGTCTCCGGAGTTAATTGGAATCCATCACGTTACGGCTGTCACTGCCAATGCCCGCCAAAACCATCAATTCTACACCCAGGTTCTCGGGATGCGTTTGGTCAAAAAAACCGTTAACCAGGACGATCTCAGCGCTTACCACCTGTTCTATGCAGACGCTCAGGGCTCGCCCGGAAGCGACCTTACCTTTTTCGATTGGGCGCACAGCCAACCACAACGCCACGGTAACAGCAGCATCAGTTCCACCGCCCTGCGTGTCGGGGGAGTGGAGTCATTGGAATGGTGGATTGAGCGCTTTGATCAATTGAGTGTTGTGCACTCGCCAATATCGGAGCGCGGTGGACGCGCGATCGTCGATTTCCAGGACGCCGAAGGTCAGCGACTGAGTCTCCTAGATGACGGAAATACCGGAAAATCTTTCCCGTGGTCAGGCAGCCCGGTACCGCTGCCCCATCAGATCCGCGGCCTCGGACCGGTCACAATCACGGTCCCAGAAATCAAGTCTATCGATGGCTTGCTTACCGAGCTGTTGGGCATGCGGCCAACCGAAAAATATGCCGATCCTGAGAAAAAGGAATTCAGCATCCAAATCTACGAAATGGGTGCTGGCGGCGTTTCGGCGGAATTGCATGTGCGAGTGCGCCCGGATCTCGCACGTTACAGACCTGGAGCCGGAGGCGTTCACCATGTGGCGTTCCGTGTGGCGGACGAGAAAGCTTATCACGCCTGGATGCGCCGGCTCCAGGATATGCACATACCCAACAGCGGAGAAGTCGATCGCTACTATTTCAAGAGTCTTTACTTCCGCGAACCAAATCAAATTCTCTTTGAACTGGCCACCGATGGTCCCGGGTTCGGAGTCGACGAAAACATTTTCGATCTTGGAAATACCCTCGCCCTGCCGCCGTTTCTGGAGAGACGACGAGCTGAGATCGAGGCGAATCTTAAGCCGCTTTGATCCTCTGGTTCATTGTGGGCGGCCTATGGTGTAGCTGTCAGAAGAGCAGAACGTCGCGGACCGCCTCGGCTCCAGCTCCGACTGACCCTTCAAGGATTATCGCGTGCCGTGTTGCGCCGTCAGTGGCGCGATGGCCCGATGGCACGCTCCGATACTTCATGCGGGCGGAACTCAGCCAGTTAAAGAAGCGCATCGAGAATGGGAACGGTTCGACCCAGGGGCCACCCGGAATCACCAAAGGAACGGGCACTCGGTGCGGGGACGATCGCCGAATAGAATTTAGCGTATGGTCCGCCACTGCCTGGCCGGACGCGAAGCGGGTGACCCAAGTTCCGGTTTTTGAAACCACAGAAAACTCCATCACTTCCATCCCACGACGTTGAAGAACAAATAGAGGACGCCGGCAAAAAGCGTAGCCCCCAGAAAAAAGCACACCGGCAACGTGAGCACCCAAGCCAGGATAATGTTTCGCAGGGTACTTTTCTGCAAGCCGGACCGATTCGCCACCATGGTTCCGGCGATACCGGAGGTCAGGACGTGCGTGGTGCTTACCGGGAGCCCCAGATTATCGGCTAGAGAGATGGTTCCCATCGTGGTCAGTTCGGCGGCAGCACCTTGCGCATAAGCCAGATGGGTTTTGCCGATCCGTTCAGCGACCGTCTTCACAATGCGGCGCCAGCCAATCATGGTTCCCAGACCCAAGGCGAGCGCCACCACGGCTTTTACCCAGATCGGAATGTACTCCACCGCCTTTTTCAGACCGGTTTCCAGAGCGCCCAGGTCCTTCGCCCCGATCCGCTTTTGCTTTTCCAACTTCTTCAGCGTTTGCTGAGCCAGAAACGCGTTTTGCCGCTGACCGCGCCGGTCCTGGAGCGGAATTTGTTCAAGGGAACTCTTGCCTGCGACATTGGCGCGCAAGTTCTGGAGTTCGCTGAGCAAGGCCGGAAACACGTCCTCGTTGAATTCTCCGTTGGGCGCATTGTATTCAGCTAATCTGGTTTTCGCTTCCTCATTTGGAAGCGGCTGTTTTCGTTGCACCTTGCCCTCCAAATACTGGAT
>JAFAQT010000106.1 GCA_019246215.1 Verrucomicrobiota bacterium | reverse complement strand
TACAAGGATTCCAACTCATCCCAAAGTCATCACTGGCGTTCCCTTCGTCGACGGAGAAGAATTAACCGAACAAGCCGCTTAACCTGTTACGGCTTTCGGATGCGCCTTTCGCTCATACACAACATTTGACAATATCTCCTCGCTTTCTCGCTGCGGGCTCTCAAGCGCAAAAGCCTTTTCGACCTGGTGCAGGAAGGGGTGTTGCTCAGCGCTGAGATGCCCGTCGATGCCATGCGCTGATTTAAGGCTACGGCGACCCTGCCGGTGGAAGCTAGCACCGCTGTCTGACTACACACACACCTCTATTCAGGACGGTTTACTGAAACCGATGTCATCGTCGATCACCGCGTTCGGTCCGATTGGAACTCGTCCTGGGTTAGGCAAATCGAGTTTACGGAAAACGATCTTGTCACGCGAAACCTTACGAAGGAAATCCTCGAATACCTGGATCGTCAACTGTTCACCCGGACAGCGGCGATAGCTGAAACCAAACGGCGCAAAACCAGCATAGTCGCAGACCGGCTTCGGCTGACCATCCACCACACCGAACACCGTGCCGAAACCGCTATTGGTCACCCCGACCTTTCGGCCATCTTTGACTTCAAGCGTACTGATGTCGAATGGGCAACGGGGGAGGCCTATTTGCTGGCATTTCTTCTCGTCAATCTCGGCACTGGTTGGCACATGGAGATAGCGCTCAGGATCGAATTGTTCTGGATTCTTCCAATGCATCGGACTGAAACTGGTGCTGGTGTGCGGCGTGCTGATGTAGCTATTACGTTCGTAAGGCAGTCCAAATCTTAAGTACGGCGACTCGCCATCGCCATAATTATCGCCAGCTTCCGATTGCCTGGTATCCCGTATTCCAGAGATGCTGCCGCCATTCGGCGAGATCGTACGAAACAGCTCCATAACGAACAACTCGAGCGGCGTGTATGGGCCTCCGTTCGCGTTCTCACAATCGCCGCTCATGATCTTTTCAAAGGATGCGCGCACGTCGGGGTCACCGCCATTCTGGCTCAGACGCGACATGATGCCGAAGATCGTGTTGCCCCACTGGCTGAACGCTACAAAATTGTGGAAACACTCGAAAACGATATCCTTTTTGCTGAAATGCTCTCCGTCGCCGGCATTTTTCAGCCAGTACCATGCCATGGTCTTTTCAGGATTAGCGATACCTCCGCCAGCGATGTCCTCAAGACGCTCATCGATCCACTGCTTGAGGAAGTCGAGGAGGTTGCGCACCGTCATGTAGTTCTCATAGACGATGGGGTGCAGCGGATCGCGATAGGCTAGGACGGTATTAAACGCCTCCCCAATCTGGCGGACTTGCTTTGGGATAGCCCCACCCTTTACCCCAAGATGCAGATCCCAGTAGATATCAAAGTAATAATCGAGATAGTGGCGCATGAAGGGTTTATCAGCAAATTCCGGGGCCAGGAGCTGATCGAAAAAAGCAACTACCTTATCGCCATACATCGGACGATACAGGTCGGGAGTGCAAGCCGAGAAATAAATCCGTTTGCGCAAATTATTATCGCCACGGTTCTCCAGTCCCTGCAAAAACACTGTGACACCTTCCTCAGGAGTCGGTTTCCACTCTTTGTAGATCAACCCCCAAAGATCGTGCGGAAGAGCGTTTTCCTTAGTGAAATTGAGATCAATCATCGGGAGCACTGGTCTCTCACCTTCGTAGAGGCTGGTCAGGAAAAAAGGAACAACAGCGTTCTCAACATAATCGGAGTCAAAATTGGGGGGAATGGTCTCGCGAAAACGAGCGAGTGCCGCGACCATCTTGTCTGGGGAAGGGTCCCCTCCATCGGCCGTTCGCCCTGCGGCTGCTATGGCGCTCGCCGTTGATGTTCCTGCAGCCAATCCAAACACCGCCGCACCTTTTAAAAACGCACGTCGTTCCATACCAGTAACCTTGCTGCTTTTGGAGATAAGAAGTCAAGAAGACTGATGATGCCAACGCCCGGTAGCGCCCTTCGCATCTGCTCAGATGCCCCGAGTCCAGAAGTACCCGATCAGGAATGGTCGACATCCCGACGCGACATCAGCGCTGTGCTCACCAGACCCGTCTGATGGGTTATCCGGATAGTTTGTTCATCCGGTTGGACAGCGGGTTTGGCGACTACTCGCTCGTAGTTGCGAATCACATCAACTCCAGCCCAGATCCTCACGCCCATGCCTTGGACGACCCTACAGCGCCAAGCCCAAAACATTCACGATCTCGGGATCAGTCAGTTATGAAAATAGCAAAGCCGCTCGCCAATGCTGCGGACAAGATTACCGAAAAATTCCAGGCCTTGAGCCTGCCAACCTGGGATTTTTGTTCACAAGCACGGCGACCGGCGCAGTTATCAGTTCCATTTTTATTATCCGGTCGGGACGCTCGCGGTATTCGCCGCAACAATTGACTACCTATGCCAATGCTTCACTGATCGTGGTTTGTCTTCTTATGGCGACCATCCGCTGGACGCACATGTTTTTAGTTGTTGCAGCGCTGGCCGGTGTTGCATGGACCTTATCTTCCACCCAACTTTGGATAACAGGTCAGCGTGCCATGCCGGACTGGACCGCGGACGCATGAACGCGACGATAATCATGGTCTCACAAGCAGCAACTGCGCTTGGCAGCCTCGTGTGGGGATCGGCAGCCGCTGCCGCCGGAGTAGTTGCCAGGTTTGTAGCGGCTGCCGGCCTGGCGATAGGCGCAATGATTTCATCACGCGCCTTCCCGCCTTTCGCCTGTCGATCGACTTCACAACGGACCTGAATTTTGACCGGCGCCGGCCACAATATTTTCAAACAATCCGAGTCGATTGCCTGAACCACAACAAGGCCCCCTTTCGATTACAATGCAATTCCGAGTCGATGCAAATCGCCGGCCGGATTTTTCGATTTGGCTGGCAAAGCTCGACTGATTTACCCTCGCAATGGGCCAATGGCTGCCATTTGAAAGAGGATTAGCGCGAGCGAACAGCTTCCAAATAGAAGTTATCGTGCCATCTTGGACAGCCATCTAGAAAACGCGAACGCATTACAAAAAACGAAACGGAAATAATCCATCAGCTTCATCGTCCACACCTAGGTCCAAATCCGCCCCAGGAATAGACATCCATTCCTCCGGACAAGGAAGGTCTCTCAAGGAGCCGGTGATGGAAGCCGCTAAGCGGCGTAACGTTAATACAATTCGCATCGGAGATTTCTGGCTTGACCTGTGGAAAACTTTTCTCCGCATGGCGCCGGTATTTGGGAGGAAAAGGATTGTAGCACCTGTTTATTCTTGTAGTTGGCGGTTGCCCCCCTTACAAATTCATTTTATGAACCGAAGAGAGGCTATTATGGCGGGCGCAGCCACTATTGCCGCGGCTGTCGCACTTCCGGGCACTGCGAGTGCGCAGAAAGAAGCAA
>JAFAQT010000093.1 GCA_019246215.1 Verrucomicrobiota bacterium | reverse complement strand
CGTGTCGATGCTGTGGGTGCGGGAAGACGCCTTTTGAGACATCGCTCAAAAAACTGGAGAGCAATGTAGCACAGGCTTCCAGCCTGTGTCCCGGCCCAATCATTCTGTGTCAATCGCCAAGGAGCAATTTGAAGAAACAGGTTAGAGCTTATAAGGCTGCGCCCGGGGCGAAGCCCTAGGCCAGCATAAGAAAAGGAGGTTGCGCACTCCATGTTGAATTAGATGGAATGTTGGTTGGTTTTACGAGCCGACCACCGCCGACCGAGATCATGATTGGGCGAGGAGACGCTTCCAAGGCGCCCGAGACTGGGATGGAAACCAAAATACCAGATGGACGAGGTCGTAAGGATGATGGTCCAAGCAGCAGCTGAAGCAGGTGAGTAAACGGCTCGAAATGGAACGAGCTTTTTTGTTTCGACAATGCCGGACTTATTTTTCTGAAAAGAGAGCAATGAGAAGCAGCGGGCGCACCACTGCGCGAGTCGGTGGCGAAAAGGGGACGCTGGGATTCGTTCCGATCGGCTTCAAAGAAATCTCTCTTCAACGTAACGTTCGGCCCCGAGACGATGCCTCTTCCGCGGCAATTCAGAGGGAGATTTCTTACCGGCAAATTTGCGATCGTGGCTCGCGTTCAGACTGTCGCCAACCGCCGAACGTGAAACGCTGAACGACTTGACAAGGGAGCTATCCCGAACAGAGAATATCGAGTTCGGGAAACAGACACGATCGGAAACGAGTGGGAGAATTATTTAAAAAGCGGCCGCCATGGCCTGAGAAAGTGATCGATATCTCGATCGTCGTACCGGTCTTCAACGAAGCTGACGCATTGATCAACGTCTGCCAGGGCGTGCGGCGTGAACTGACCCGAATCGGAATCACTTGGGAACTGATCTTCATCAACGATGGCAGCACCGATTCCTCCGACTCGATACTGGAACAGCTCGCTGACGAGGATCAGCGAGTTCGGGTGATCCATTTTAAGCGCAACCTGGGTCAAACTGCAGCGATGATGGCCGGGTTCGATCATGCGCGAGGCGAGGTAATCATCCCCTTGGATGGCGATGGACAGAACGATCCGGCAGATATTTCTAAAATGTTGGAGGTGCTGGACCAGGGTTATGACGTGGTTTCCGGATGGCGCAAGGACCGGCAAGACCACTATATCCAGCGGAACGTCCCGAGTATCCTGGCCAATAAACTGATCTCGTTGGTGTCCGGCGTTCCGCTTCACGATTTTGGCTGTTCGCTAAAAGCTTACAAACGACACGTGGTCGAAGGGATTCGGCTCTATGGAGAGATGCATCGCTTCCTGCCTATCTATGCTTCCTGGCACGGCGCGAAGATCAGCGAAGTGGTCGTTAATCACTATCCGCGTCGAAGTGGTAATTCAAAATATGGCCTGGAACGCGTGCTGAAGGTGCTTCTCGATTTGCTGGTCGTGAAATTTCTCGACCGCGCCGCAGCTAAACCGATGTACGTTTTCGGCGGCTGCGGTATCTTCAGTTTGGCGATAAGCCTCTTCACTTTCTTGTGGATGCTCGGTCTGAAGATCAACCGGGGAACCTCTTTCATCGCGACTCCATTACCCCTGATTGCGGTGGTCACTTTCATGATCGCTATGATGTGTATCCTGCTCGGGCTTCTCGCCGAGATGATTACTCGGACCTTTTACGAATCGCAGGGCAAAGTAATCTATAACATCCGGTCAACGAGAAACTTTCAGCAGATCGGCGTAGCGCCGGAAGCGGAAACGCAACAAAGCGGCCGGGAAGATCAATATCGAATCAGTCGGTGAAGGCGTTCAATCGAACGACGACGGTTCACCCCAAGACGGGCGAGTTCTGCAGCAGCCACGCGCACCACAGCATCCCGCGATCGTCCCGTCTGCCCGCTCGGTGATCGGCTAGCCGGCGATTGACCCAGGACCAATCAAGTTCTTTTAGCGCGCTCGATGAATCCAGGGTTAGTTGACCAGTTTTAAACCAGCGACCGATCGGAATTCCAAATCCCTTTTTCGGCCGGTCGATGACTCGATCGGGGATTAGACCACGCACAGCTTCCTTGAGAATAAATTTCGTGACACCGCCCCGAAGCTTGTAGCGGGAAGGGATTCTCCGAGCAAAGTCGACGACATGGATGTCGAGGAACGGACAGCGAGCCTCAAGCCGGTGCATCATGCTCGCGCGATCGGTTTTAACCAAAATGTCGTCCTGAAGATAAAGCCGAACATAAAACTGAATGGTGCGATCCACGTCGTTTTTTGCCGACGGATGGTTCCAGGCAGCAATGGCCTCGGAATAAAGCTGTTCCGGATCCGGTTCGGAACCGAAAAGTTGGCCGATTTCCCGAGGATCGAGAGGACCCATCCATGCGGGTAGCCAGTATTGCTCAGGATAACTGAGCCCTCGGAGTATCCGTTTTAATTTGAAGTCGAGGCTCATATTGGCGTGCGAAACCGGGAGCCGTTCGGCTACGGAACGGATGGCCCGATTGACCTTTCCTGCCGCGACCGCGCTGTAGACTCTGGCCGGTTTCAGCGCTCGGAAAGGATCGTATCCGGCGAATAGCTCGTCGCTGCCGTCGCCGCTGAGCGCCACCGTCACATGTTGACGCGCCAGCTTGGAAACAAGCGCCGTGGGGAGAATAGAACTGTCCCCCATTACCTCGTCGAGTTTTCGAGCCGTTGTGAGCGCCCATTCCAGGTAACGTTCCGGCGAGAGGACTTCCTGATGGTGACGGGTCTTTGCCGTTTCGGCGGCGAGTCGCGCAAATTCGCGTTCGTCGAAAGACTTCTCCTCAAAACCGATGCTGAACGTCTCAATGGAGGGATGATGCCTCGCAGCCAGCGTCGCGATGGTGGTCGAATCGATTCCTCCACTCAAAAACACGCCCACCGGCACATCCGCTTGCAACCGACATCGCACCGCCTCGTCAAGTCGCTGAACCAGCTCTTCTCCCCACGCGAGCTCCGGATTTTTCGGGATTCTATCAAAGGGGTCGAGCTCGAATTCCCAGTATTTTCGGATCTCACCACGCAGACCTCGGACCGGCACTTTCATCCAATGACCTGCTGGCAATTTTTTTACGCGGTTAAACATCGTCCGCGGCGCCGGGATGAAACCGTAAGCGAAATATTTCTGCAAAGCTTCTAGATCCACAGTTTGCGGCACCTCAGGATGAATACGAAGTGCGCTCAATTCTGAGGCAAAAACAAAGTTGCAATCGTCGGAATAATAAAAGAGCGGTTTTTTCCCAAAGCGGTCACGTGAGAGAAAGAGCTCGCTCTTGAGCCGATCATAGATCGCCAAAGACCACATCCCATTTAGTTTCTCCAACACACTTGGGCCCCATTCTCGATATCCGTAGAGCAAAACCTCCGTGTCTGAATGATCTGTTTTAAAGCGGTGCCCTCGAGTCTCAAGTTGCACGCGCAATTCCGCGTGGTTGTAAATCTCCCCATTGAAAATGACCACCAACTGTTCGTCGATGGTGGTCATTGGTTGCGATCCGGCAGCGATGTCAAGAATCGACAAGCGCCTGTGCCCCAGAAAAACTCTGGAATTCTGTTCGATCCAGACGCCTTCCCCATCTGGCCCACGGTGTGCGAGCGCATCGATCATTCGATGCAGGACACCGAGTTCTCCGGCTCCGATAAATCCAGCAATACCGCACATAATGGGAATTACTGTTCAACGTTCAACGTTGGCGCTTTGGCTGCCATGAGGCATTCCTCCGGCAAGTTTGTCGGTGTACGTTCTATAGTGATTTTCTCGTTGTTGTTTTTCCGTCCGCGGAAACTCGGAGCGTTCAGGTAACAAATCAATTTACTTGGAGATTCTGCGGCGGGTTCGTGGGGTTGATCAAAGTGGCAAGAATGTCTCTGGTTTCGAAAATCCGAAAATCAAGTGCGCATAAATTGGACTCGGTTTTTGGCGATCGATCCTTTTGCGATCGAAAAAATTCGTGCAATTCTCGATTGCCGTCGCGTTTAAAACCCTCGCCGAATTGAGTATAAGTGTTACCGATGTCTCTAGTGCGCCGCGCCCACCGGGACGTCGAATGTTCCTGCGATGACCTACCTGCTCATCAACTACGAATTTCCGCCAATAGGAGCTGGGGCGGCCACCGCTAGCAAAAATCTGGCTGCTGGGTTGAGGCGCAGAGGTAATCAGGTAGTTGTCCTCACTTCGGCTTACAAACATCTTTGCGGAGTTTCGGACGAGGAAGGCATCACGGTCGTTCGCGTGCCGGCGTGGCGAACAAGCGTTCATAGGTCGGGCATTATTCAAATGGCCGCATACATTTTTTCGGGCGCTCGACTTGCA
>JAFAQT010000061.1 GCA_019246215.1 Verrucomicrobiota bacterium | reverse complement strand
AAAATCTGTCCTCATTCGCTGGCCCTCGGCCTGGCGTTAATGCAGCATGAGACGGCAGCGGCAAAACCGCCCAGCGGGCCGGCTCCGGTTCGTCTTCCCGTACTAGTCGCTGACCGCGAGGCGGCCTCAGCCGAAGGAGATGCCGATCGGTCCGATTTGCTCCGGATTGAACTCCACATTGTGTTGCCGCCCAATCCTGAGGCGAGCTGGGAAAAGCACCAGGTCGTTGTCGGATTTGAAGTCGTCCGTAAAGGAAGCCGCACGTTGGCCGGCGCGCTCGATCCGAACCAGATCTATCGATGTTCAAAAATCGATCGGGACTTGCTTGAGCTCGGGCGTGAATTCGCCGGGGGTAAACTCCCTGGGATGATGATTTTGGACCGGGATAAATTCCTGCAGTTAGTGGGCGTGCTGGTCGGGCATCCTAGAGTAACGCTCGCGCGGAAAACTTCGATCGCAATTTCAGATGAGCGTGTCTTGCCCCGCCTGATGACGGAAAGGCTGCCGGATGGCCGTTGGAAAATCAGCGCGGACACTTCGAGTCTGCGGGGTGTCTGGTTCAGAGGGTCTTCCTCAGCGTGGCTGTGGTCTGAGCTGCGCCTGCGACCGGTTTCTCCTGGATTGCCGGAGGCCTATCTGCCTCTCCTGCGCGAGCCAATTCTGCTTTCCCCTGAGCGAGGTCTGAACTTTGTCCAACGCGAATTGGCCGGTTTAAGCGCTTTTTTTCAGATCGATGACCAGGTGAAAACGGAGCTGATCATTGAGCCTGCTCTACCGGAAGTGATAGCGACATTCGAGGGCTCCTTGAATCAGCTCGGTGCAAAAATCCAGTGCCGATACGGCCAAAGGATTGTGACTCTTGGCGTGACGTCGCCAACCGAAGCGTTTGTGTACAAGGAGGGTGAAGCAATGCGCTCTCGTAATGTCCCGTTTGAGCGTGAGAGCCTGCGCCGCATCCAGGATGCGGGATTTCTCGGGCCATCCACAACTGGCGAGTATCTCTTGCGAGGTCAAAACGTTATCCTGAGCTTTTTCGCCCGTGATCTTCCGCAGCTGGAGAAAGAATGGAAGGTCTCCATCGGCAGTCGGTTCCAGCATGTTACGCGCAACGTGGAACGGATAACGCCGAAGCTGGAGATCATCGGTTCCGGCGAAAATTGGTTTGATTTTTCGTTCTCGCTCGAATCTGCCCAGGGTCAGCATTTTTCCGCGACGGAAGTCCAGCGTCTGTTGCAAATGGGTCAAAGTGTGACTCGACTGAGAGATGGGAAACTGGCCATTCTCGACCCCGAGGGCCTGGAAGAATTTCAAGCCGTCCTCAAGGATTGTGACCCGGCCCAATCGCGGCCGGGGATTTTTCGGATTGAGCGAAGCCAGGCGGCGTATGTCGATGCGGCTTTTGGAGAATTGGCAGGAGCTTCCATTCAAAGCACACCAGAATGGGACAGCTGGGCTCGCGCGCAAAGACAGCTCATCCCCTTACAACCCGAGCCGCTTGGTTCGCTGGAAGGGATACTCCGGCCCTATCAAAAGGAAGGGGTTTACTGGTTGCGTTTTCTCAGCCGAAACGGGCTTGGCGGAATTCTCGCAGATGAAATGGGCCTCGGAAAGACCCTGCAAACATTGGCATTTGTGCGCACGCTCGACGGACCCTCGCTGGTGGTCTGTCCTTCTTCCCTTCTGTTTAATTGGGTGCGGGAAGCGCAAAAATTCGTGCCAGAATTAAAGGTCTTGTGCATTGAAGGCGCCGACCGCGCCAAATTGTTTGGCCGGATTCTCGAAAGCAATCTTGTCCTAACGAGCTATCCGCTTCTTCGCCGGGATATCGATCGGTTTCGTAACTTCAAATTTTCTTCGATCATTCTCGATGAGGCAACGCACATCAAAAATCCGGATACCCAAAACGCGCAAGCTGCTATGGCGCTTGTTGGCCGGCACCGCTTTGTTTTAACTGGAACGCCGGTAGAGAATTCCGTCCGGGATCTTTGGTCCATTCTGCACTTCGTGCTTCCGGGATACCTGGGTCAACGGGAAGATTTCCGCGAAAGCTATGAAATACCGATCAGCCGAGGTTCGGAGCCTGAACGAGCGCGTCTCGCGAAGCGACTCCGGCCAGTCATGCTCCGGCGAGTAAAGAGACAAGTCGTCAAGGAGTTGCCGGAAAAGATTGAGCAGATTAGCTATTGCGATCTTTCCCCGGAACAGGAAGAGCTTTACCAGAAGCTGCGCCAGGAAAGCCGTCGCAAACTGGAGCAACTCTCCGGCGCGAAAGACCAGGGTCGGGCTCGGATGACGATGCTGACGGCGTTGTTGCGGCTGCGTCAGGTTTGCTGCGACCTGCGCCTGTTGGGGCAGGAAGCAGAGCGGCCTTCCGGCAAAATGGAGTTGCTGGAGGAACTCCTGCAAGAGGCGATCGATGGCGGCCATCGCGTTCTTCTATTTTCCCAGTTCGTCTCAATGTTGCGGTTGATTCGTGCAAGCATGGACGAGGCTGGCATTCGATACAGCTATCTCGATGGCGAAACGAAAGATCGGGCCAGGGCCGTCGATGAGTTTCAACGGTCCGACAGTCTGCCACTTTTTCTGATCAGCCTAAAAGCCGGCGGCGTCGGTCTCAATCTTTCTGCAGCGGATACCGTGATCCATTTTGATCCATGGTGGAATCCGGCGATCGAAGCGCAAGCTTCTGACCGGGCCCATCGTATCGGGCAAACGCGGATCGTGACTTCCTATTCGTTGATTGCTCGCGGGACGGTGGAAGAGAAGATACTGGGCCTCCAGCAAAAAAAACGGGAAGTGATCCGGTCGACAGTTGAGAGCGAAGAACCGGTGATGAGCGGATTGTCGACGGCAGAAATTACCGAATTGCTGTTCGGGTGAGAGCGACAGCGCGCTGCGAAGATAGGCATCAGCCACGGAGTTGGTGACCATTCTCGCGCTTGAAGCCAGCTTGGAAAACAGCTCGGAGAAAGATGAGATGAAAGCGTAATCGAATCCTGACTGGGGATGCTGAACGGCAACTATTTCCCGCGCTTGCGGCGGGATTGATCATTCCGGCTCATGACGGCGTTCAATAGCGGTATCAAGACGGCCATTCCGCACTCGACCAGAAGAAATGTCTTGATCCCGAGGCTGGTGCTGTGGGTGAGTACGCCGGCGAGAAGCGCCACCGCAAGAGGAAAAGCCAAAAGTAGCCAGATGTAATTGAGAATTCGGACTAGATTTTGTCGAGGCATATTCAAATGTGAGCGTCTTTCCCTGGATAATTAGACCACGGTTTCAGCCCGAAGTTTAAAACAGTTCTTGCTCCTTCCCGGGGTGCAGTTAAAAGCCGCATCAAGGTTCTCTCGGAGCTGAACGATCGTCATCTCAGGAAAGTGTTCGCCACGAGTGTGGCGAAATCCGATTTTCGCACTCCTCATGGCCTGGTCCTGATCTTAACCCACCGGCCTCAGATGCTAAACGCGCCCGAACGACGGACTCGATGACACGACACTCTTGGAAAGCCGCATTTTACAAGTCGGGAACCGAGCAAACGGCTAGCCACCACTTCAGGGGACGACGCACTGGTGCACCAAGTGGGTGACCGGTATGCCGGATTGCGGCTCTTTTGACTGGCCGTTTGTCGCTCATCCAGCCAAAATCGCTGTAGCGCTGCAATTCCAGTCACCGACTTGGTGCGCCAGGATAGCTGGACCTGTAGGCTCGTTGTCATAATATGCCAAATTCCCTCCACTTTGAACCTGACCCAAAGATCCGATGCCGAGAGTTTAAGATCGGCTGTATCGGTGCAGGATTTATCATGGCCGATGTTCAACTATTGGCGTATGCGGAGGCAGGCTTTCCTGTTGTCGCGATCGCTTCACGGACAACGCAAAGGGCAGCCTGGGCTGCCAAACGATGGAACATTCGCACTGTTCACCAGACACCCCTAGAACTGATCGAGGACCCCGAGATCGAGATCGTTGATATAGCTTTTCCGCCGGATCAACAGCCTGCTTTGATACGGCATGCTCTCAAGCAAAAGCATGTGCGCGGCATCCTCGCACAGAAACCGCTTACGATGGATTTTTCGAGCGCGAAAGCACTCGTCGAAGAAGCGTCGACGAGTGACAAAGTCTTATCCGTTAATCAGAACATGCGGTTCGATCAATCGATGCGCGTGTTGAAGCAACTGCTCGAGCGGAATGAGCTGGGAACGCCTGTCCTGGGCACCATCGAAATGCGTGCAATCCCGCACTGGCAACCGTTCCTTGCCTCCTACGATCGGCTCACGTTGCTCAACATGAGCATTCATCACCTGGACGTACTGCGGTTTCTGTTTGGCGACCCCTCAGAGATATACACTGCCGTGCGGCGAGATCCTCGTACCAAGTTCCAGCACGTGGACGGCATTTCGGTGTCTACGCTTAAGTTTCCATCGGATGTCATGGCGGTGACAATCGAAGATGTCTGGTCGGGTCCGCGCGAAGAAGGATTCAGTTCGGATATATATATCAAGTGGCGAGTGGAAGGACTGGACGGGTTGGCGCAAGGCACGATCGGTTGGCCGGACTACCCGAATGGGTCGCCTTCAAAACTCGGTTATTGTTCCAGGAGGACAACCAACGGCAAGTGGGTCCACCCGTCGTGGGAGACCATGTGGTTCCCGCACGCTTTTGCCGGCGTGATGGAGCAATTGCAGTTCGCGATAAAGAGCGGATCGGAACCGGAGTTATCCGCGGCGGACAATCTTAAGACAATGGCACTTGTCGAAGCGGCGTACCGCTCGGCGAGTGAAACCAGAGCGGTTCAGCTTACAGAATTTGGCCTTTAAGAGCCCTGAGATCCTGACTCCGAAAAGAAACAAATATAGTGCAGGCTGGAATTTTTAACGGCTACTTCCCATATGCATTGGAAGAGCAAACGTGTACCTGCCTTTCGCGCGAAATGAGTAATCGGAGCACGCACAAGCTCGTGACGTTATTTTTGAGGAGCGATATGGCAGGGACCGATCCGCGCGAGATTGCGCCTCTTCAGGGCACAGCGAACGAGGGTATGTTTCCCTAAGGTTGAAGCCTGCGCTAAACGGGCTCGTTGGCACACCGTGCCGCCGTGAGATGAATCCGATCAGTGTGTATCGGACGAACTCTGGTCCTATGCAACTTGATACCCTCAAAGATCTCTACATTCGTGAGCTGAAGGATCTTTTCAGCGCAGAGCAGCAACTCGTAAAAGCATTAGCGAAAATGGCGAAGGCCGCCGAGAACAAAGAACTCGCGGGCGGTTTCCAACAGCATCTTGAGCAAACCAAAGAACACGCCCAGCGGCTACAGCAAATCCTTTCCCAGCACCGGGCGACCACCCGCGGAGCCAAATGCAAGGGTATGGAAGGCTTGCTGGCCGAAGGGGCTGAAGTGATGGAAGAAGAAGCCGATGCGGAAGTCAAAGATGCTGCCTTGATTGCGGCAGCGCAACGAGTGGAGCATTACGAAATGGCCGGCTATGGCACCGCGCGTGCTTACGCTGAACTTCTGGGCGACCGCGAAGGGGTTAAACTGCTGGAGACGACGCTCGAAGAGGAAAAACAAACTGACCAAAAGCTATCAAAGTTGGCGAAATCAGCGATAAACGTCGCTGCCGCCAAGTAAGTCATTTTACCATTGAGTCGCTTTAGCAGTGATGAACCGAGCGGCCGGGAATATATTTTACCTCCTGAATAAAGATGCCGGCCTCATGGGCCGGCGCTGCTTTCCCGCCAGCTTCCTTGTCAGCCTTATAGTTCCTGCGTGTCTGATGATGCTGATCTTTTACTGAGAGCTCAGCCTTCAGCGTTTGAGTTCTTCTGTCGTATCAAATTCGACAATCGGGTTTAGAGCAAAGCGATGCTGCACCTGGGCGAATCTGATCTCCGTTTCATTGTAGAAACTGTGGCCACCAGACGTCATGACCACGGCCACGTTGTGGATCTTATTCGCGACAAAGAAGATCTTCTGGAACCGATGCTTCAAGATCCGAAGATTTCGGAGCGGCTCTTTCGCGAGGAGAAAGCATTAGTGCGTGTTTCTCCATACCTGTTCTTCTCTGTACTGCTACGTCGCTTGCGAAAGGAATTGAACAAGGAAGCATATATCTTCGAAGTAGACACCAAAGGGAAACGCGTCCCCATTTTTGAAGGTGTTGCAGTGGCCGAGATGCTTTCGGAGAAAAACGTGTGCAACTACCTGGCTGAAATGCTGTCTTCCTTTGCGCGTACAAACAGCGGAGACATCTATTGGGAGGAGCGCGGCGCCTGGCACAAGAGGCGGTTCAGCGACATCGACATGGATGACATGATCGAGCTGGCTAGAATCATGGAGCCGGAGTTGCGGTCCGGGCTCTACAAACGTATTGCTGATATTTCGCTGTTTCTAAGTGGTATTTTCCCCGAATATACGGCGCATTTTGCAGCTCCTCGCAGAACCATGTATTCAGCCAAACGAACGCTGAAAGACTACGAGCAGACGGGGAGACGTTTTTACCGTGTGGCCGCGCTGGCCACGGATCAAGCACAATGGCAACCGGTCCTCGCAACGCTCGCTGAAAAATTTACCTTGGCTCGACTGGCGCTCACCAGCTTGGGCGATCGCTATCTCAAGACGCGTCGAAGACGTTTTTTTCAATTTTCGCCAGAGAGTTAGCAGGATACTGAAACGTTGATGTCAGTTAGTTACAGCTAACTCGATCGCCTTCGCCATTTAAATCTCTAAGCTAGGCACAATCGATCAGATGTAAGAACAATTGCGTTGAGCATCTGGCCTTGAGTTCGTCGAGGTGGCCGAGAGTACCTGAATTTGCTTTCAGTTATCTCTGTTTCAAAGAGGAAGAATAAGCGGTTTAATACTTGATGCGTATTCCTCCCTCCATCGGTTAAGATGCAGCATCTACCCACGCACAACCCGCCCCAGCAGCTATCCAGCCGAAAAGTAACAAAGCACTCTGCGGAACAAAATAGAAAAGGCAAACAAGGACAATTATGTAGGAGCAAAAAACACCAAATCTGCACATTGAACCTTGGCCCGGCGATTGCAAAACCATTCCGCTCGCAAAACCTCCTGCTGGTTAATGGCAGCGTGTTCCAAGTGCAAAGACTTGATCAAGTCGTCCGGACACAGTGCCGTGTAGTTCCAGGTGGAATCCACGCCGACTTTCTTCCGCGGGTACATAAATTAAAGATCTTGCAATGCCCCGGTAAGATAAAACTACAATGTCGTTGTACGATATGTTGTAAAGGATTTCTCTTTTGTTTTACCTTGTTCGGAACGTTAGTTTCTCAATTTGGATTCAAGTTCCCTCCGAGGCCGGCGCAGGGGATCGGTCGATGTATTTGAGGGTGTCTGGCGCGCGCATTGGCTGTATGTAGCGTTGCTATCACCTACTCGGTCGATCCGCAGAGAACGCTCGCCAGCACGCGGCACGCGACGCGCAACAGAGCAATCAGAAGTACTCAGCAGCAGGACCGGGCATTGCACATCCAGCCGAAATCCGCTGCAGCGCTGCTATACCACTTACGGGCTTGGCGCCCTAATGCGGCAGAGTTCCAGGTCGAGCGAAGAAAAGATAGGTCACCGCCGCAAAAGTGCGATCTTCGTTCGGAAGACTACCCGGGCTGCAAGATTATTTTGCCGCGCGTCCGTCCGCTCTCGGAGAATTGATGCGCCTTCCTGACTTCTGCTAGCGGTAGAACCATCGCGATGTGTGGTTTCAGTTCGCCTGCAGCAATCAACCGGTTGATTTCTCCCAACTGCTGCGCGCTCGGCAGCACGCTCACCATGGCGGTGCGGATGCCGAACTTCTCCGCTTTTTCCTGCGACGGCGGCGTCACGGTCGTCACTAAAAACCCACCTCGCTTCAAGGTTTGAAACGATCGCTCCAAAGTGTCGCCGCCGACCGTGTCGTAAACCACATCGACTTCTTTCACCACCTCCTCGAACTTTTCCCGCGTATAATCAACAAACTCGTCCGCGCCCAAACTTCTCACGAAGTTCTCGTTTTTCCCCGAAGCCGTCGCGATCACAAAAGCGCCATTGGCTTTGGCAAGCTGTACCGCCATCAAGCCGACTCCACCCGATGCGCCCGTGATCAGGATTTTTTGTCCGCCTTGGAGGCGGGCGGTATCAAAAATCGCCTGTTGCGATGTCAGGGCGCCGACCGCTACTGCCGCCGCATTTTCAAAGTCGAGGCTTTCCGGCTTGGGCGCGATTTCATCGGTCTTGGCAATCGTGTATTCCGCATACCCGCCGTTGCGCTGCAAGCTGACGTAAGCGTAAACCGGGGCGCCTTCCTTGAAATCTCGCACGTCACTGCCGACTGCTTCGATCGTGCCGGCAATTTCGCAGCCGAGAATAATCGGCAACTGCAACCCAAACATTTCACCCATTCCCTGGCGTATTTTCCAATCTACCGGATTGACTGCCGCTGCACGAGTGTGCACCAGGACCTCATCTGATTTCGGTTCGGGCCGCTTGACGTCGGTATAGGTCAAAACACTTGGATCACCGTATTGATTGATGGTCACTGCTTTCATTCCTAACGCTACTCCCTTAATTGCGAAGGGCGAAATCCAAACCATGACGAACCGATCTTCTTCTTCGCCTCCGAGCTTTGGATCGGTCACGCAATCGGGCTTTCTCACCCGCACAGTGGCGCAGCGGTCTTGCTCATGACGATCGTCTCAGCCTTTTTCTTTGGTTACCAACGGAACAGCGTAGCCGCCGAGAGGACGACTCAGCGGCGACCAACTCGATGGGAGACAACCTACACCTTCGTGCCAATCATCAACGGCGGCAGCGCCGGATAAAATGGGAAAGATCGGAAAGCCGCCTGAATCTTTGCAGGCAAAGCTTTCGCCGTCAGAAGGCGCGAGATTGCGCCGTGTTCGCGCGGTACGCAACTACGACATGTTCGACCGCCGCGAGGCTCCGAATATTACCCGAAATCAAACGTCCAGATTCATGACTTCGAGAGCTTCGAAATGGCTGCGGACTGACTTTCTACTCCAAACTCAAAGATCGTCCCGTCATCTTATCAGCGAACTGCTCTTGGTTGCCAACCATTCGGTCCTGCCAGGGCCAGCGGATCGTCCAATCAACGAATCGCAGAGCGACCACCCCCGCCCTGTAGGGCGAATCGAAACAGTTCGTCGCAGGGCGGCCGACATCGTCCGCGTTAGTTCCTGTTTGCCGTCACCTGATTCCTCTAAAAACTTGTTGACTATTGCACAAATTATTGCTTTTCGTATGGTTGTGATTTTTCGACCGCCAAAGTTGAAAGTTTCACAAATATTGAAGTCTGCACCATCCAACCGGAAGCAAGCAATGAATATACCTAGGAAAAGAATCAATCAGACGATCATTATCGTCATTATCGCGCTAAGCGTGATATTTGGAGCTGCACAGCAGTCCAAAGCAGGCGGCGATCCAGTATACTACAATCGTTACGAGTACTATTACGGCTACTATGCCGCGAATCCTACCTCGTCCAATTACGACACGTATTATCTGGGATTTGCGCTGCCGAATTACTACTATTGGTATGCGGGCGAACAGGGTGACTCGCAGGGTTTGCAGAATGATCCTTACGGGGCCAAGTCAGACAGACACCTAAGTTCAAGCTATTACAGCTCATTCACGTACGAGAGCTATTACGATAACCTGTATAAGTACTACGGTGATTATTACTGGAACAATTTCTAATCTGGGCTCGTAGACCCGTTCAGCGGGTAAACCCCTCCCATTAATGTATTTACCAGGTCAAGGCATCATGGATTCTCGCCAGAAGGTTCTTTGGACCATAATCGGAGGGGTTACCGGCTTCTTTGTTCTTCTATCTTTTGCCTATCTATTCCGGCAAGATAGTAACCGAAATCTTTCTGCATTTTCGTCCCCAGCCGTCAGCCGTTCTCCAGGCAGGAGCCATAGCCCTGAGGAGCACCAGGACACGGGGTTGAGTCAGAGTCTTGCCGGTCTCGCGAAGCAATCAGCGCCTGAGGAGAAGGCGGTTTCCCTTGCTCCTCCGCCCGATGGGGTTCCTCCTGCGCTCGACGAGTCAACCCAGCGAAAGATCCAGGCTGCTGTCAACGCAAACCTACGAGCGCGAACGAAAGCGCTGTATGGGCAGGCTTTCCAGAAACTGGGCTTGTCTTCCGACCTTCAGAATAAAGTCATCGAGATCCTGATCCAGCCGGAAATGCAATTACAGCAGCAGGCTATGGAGGCTGCACAGGCCGGTACAATTCCGGTATCTCCCTCGCCCGAAGCATTGCGAGCGCAGCAGGTCCAGCAGGATCAGCAATTACATTCAGCTTTAGGAGATGCGGGGTTCACCCAGTTCAGTCAATATCGAGCAACTATTCCTGACCGTATTATAATAGATGCTATGAATCGGCAGGGCGCTAATTTGAGTGAAACTCAATCCCA
>JAFAQT010000280.1 GCA_019246215.1 Verrucomicrobiota bacterium | reverse complement strand
GTTCGTAGCCAGCCTTTTCGAGCGGCTCCAGATCCGGGCTTGGGGCCTGGGTGAGCGAGCGGGGGGTAATCAAGATCCGTGGGCTCATTTAGACAGGTAAAGCTTCTGTCATGGCGCGTCGGGCCGAGCCGGCTCAGAGTCCTCGATCAGTTCCTTTTGCACTGTGCGCCGCCGACAGGGGACGCGCAATTGGCCTATCGGATACTAGCGTACGTGACGACTGTCAAGCGCAGTCGGGCTTGCAGCGTGGCACCGGAAGGGCGTCGTGCACTTACGACGGCTTCTGCATCGACTAAAATGTTTCCTTTATCGCAGGTCCGCCTCGACAACAATCCGAGAGGATAAACGGATGGCCGGTGCACTAGAGTACCTGCGAATAAAACCATTCAGCTCGCCGATATGTGGTGAGCGAGAATAGGGAGGAACAGGTTCGCGGCCAGCAAGCCAAATCTGGTCTACAGATCAGGAGTCTGCGGTATACCCTCAAGGCGCGACCACGAGCCATGATAAAGCCACAATGATCCGTCGTCGCACAGGGCGATAAATGCCCAATCCTTATCTGCGTGGACCATTGAAGAAATCTGAATCACCTTCCGACCTGAAGCCGTTTCCTCAGGTGGTATTTCATCCTGAACCATAGATCGGAGTTTAATCATTTCGTGATTGACAGTAGAAGTGTGGCTAAAATCAGATGCGAGGCGGTGCAAAGGATCGTGGAAGAAAATAAGATCCGGACCGGCATAGCGATGCCGACCCGCAGTGCGGCTCGATGTCTCCAATTTGGAGTCGATCGAATTTTCCAGGATGATTTTTGCGTCCTGAACGGTTGCGAGGTATTCATCATAAAGCTCCAGACATTTAAGCCTTTGCAGGAATTCGGTTTATCACTTTTTACGTAATGAGTCTCGTATCAATGAATCGACTTCTCCCATACTTTTTTCGACAGATTGACCCTGTCTTTGGATATGGCGGAGCATGATCGAGGTAGACTATGAGAGCCCTCGCCACAATTCTGATTACTCTCTTGCTAGTGGCTTCGGCAATGTCGGTCGAACTTTTTCGATATCGAGGCGCCGCCAGGGACGGCGGTACACTGGAGTATGTTTTTGAGACCGACTGTCAGGACGTCCCAAAGACTGTTAGCCAACAAAGGGCGGCAGATATTGCTGCAGACTTCATGACGACCTTTTATCACGCCCAGATAGGCGCACTTGAAACCCAGGAGTTTCGGACGCAGCCCGCCCCATTCTGGCTCGTTTGCTTTTCGGACACGATTAAAGGGCCATTGCGACAGATGTTCTTTGTCGTGCTGCTGCCGGATGGTAGGGTTGTCGAGCCGAGGATCGTTCGGCAGATGTAGGCATCGCGACCTCCCTGGTAAGAGCTCGTTAGTCGAATCGCCGTCCTCTCTTAGATAATCTCTGAGTCTAGGCGTCCGACAATGGAGCGAGCGTTACGATATTTTTGAAATTCGGGATCTCAAAAAATCTCCTTCAAGCACCATAGTCGGGGGAAATCTTGGTGTGAACTGCCGAGGCGCGCACGCCTTCCCATGACCTTTTCGAACATCTGGTAAGTTCCAGTCAGATGCCACTGAGATACCCCACGCCAATTCGGAGGCTAACAAACGCTCTCTGTGATTCGACCCTTCCAGATATCTCCTCACGGCTCGATGTTTCAAGACGACAGATGCCTCTGAAAGCCGAGCATGGAAATGCGAGGAAAGAATGAAAAGGCCTAGTGAGGCCGAGGTGCTGGCCTGGATTAAAGGCAACCGACCCGTGACTCGCGAGAAGTTCTCAGCGCGTTCGTTACAAGCAGCTTACCACAATCGTAACTTTCAACCCGGGGGTGATGCGCTCGTCCTTTTTGAAACTAGCGAAAAATTTACCGCCTTCGAGGAGGTAACCGTCCAATGGCGCGGAGGGCTGGAGTTTGGAAAGCCAAGTCGGTTCCTTAATTACGGCTTTGCAAACCTTACCTTCTTGCTCGGCGCTTCCAAGTGCACGAATGGCGACGTTCACAAATTCGAGATCAAGGCTTTCCCCGATGCTCCTGCGTGGCAGCGGATCAACAGTTGAGACGACAGCTTCTTCTTCCATGATAAT
>JAFAQT010000404.1 GCA_019246215.1 Verrucomicrobiota bacterium | reverse complement strand
GCATGAATTCCTCGATGAACATTGGCGTGATCTTCCTTGTAATACCGTGCGATTTCGTCAATCACGCATACTGGATGCTGTGTAGAGGCTGCATTGTCCAAGTACACCAGCGGAAACCCGTTCACCTTCTGGTCAAGGATTGGAAAGTCTCCTCTATAGGTGCAGGCTAAAAGATCGGTCGCCACAATGGAACTTCTACCCGCCTGTTCCGGGTTGCAACTGTTGCACCACCCGGTGATGTGTGGCAGCGACCAATTACGGTTAGATCTATCTTGCCACTCGACGGACCGCCTCCAGTCTTCAGTCGCGAAGATTTCCCGAACGATTCGCGCTGTGAGATCTCGGACTAAGCGGCCGGCCCTGATTGGGGCGTTGGCCTATTTGTGTATTTCCTTTCCACTGCTACAATGCGACGAGCAATGGACGCCTCAGTAACAACGGATCCAATTTCTCTCGGGTTGCCGCATCGACCGCCGTTCATTTTCATTGAATCGGTCGACAATGTTGAGCCGGGTATGTTGGCGCGTTGCTCAAAAACATTCCGAAGAAGTGAATCGTTCTTTGAAGGCCATTTTCCCGGGAATGCAATTGTGCCCGGCGTACTCTTAATCGAGGGGATGGCTCAAACTGCTGGGATAGCGGTGGGTCGGCCAGAAAAAATGTTCTTGCTTGCGGCAATTCGATTCATGAAATTTTTGCGTCCGGTCTGTCCTGAGGAGACGATCAGTTTTACCGCGCGTAAATTGGGCGAGGTCAGCGGCTTGGTTCAATGCGCCGTTGAGGCTCGGGTTGCGCAGCATCTTGTCGCGGAAGGACACATCGTTCTTATGGAGGTGCTGTCGTCCTGAATAGTTGGCGCGATGCGTTCGGAATTCGCTCGAGTACGCTTACAGGGTCCGATCGAGTCCCCCAAAGAATGAACGAAAAAATCAAAAAGATATCCAACTACGGAGTTATCAATGAAAAAAATCGCTATTGCTCTTTATGCGGGCTTGCTGATCGGGCTATCAATGGCACCTGCCCCCGCACAGATGGTCCTGGTCAAAGAGGGGGGGCAACTTCCCGCGCTCGCTCTGAACTATTTGGGCAAACAACCTGAGCTCACTGGCAAACCTCTCCTGGTCGAGTTTTGGGCAACGTGGTGCCCCCCCTGTCGGAAAAGCATTCCCCACCTCAACGAGATTTACTCCAAATACAAGTCTCAAGGATTGCAGATCGTCGGAATCACGGATGAGGACGAGGCTACCGTGAAGAAATTTCAAAAGCAGATTCCAATGGATTACAGCGTAGCCATTAGTACGCCGGGATCGATCTACCAACAGTTTGGAATAACGGCTATTCCAACGGCTTTTCTGGTCAATAAAGGTGGTAAGATTGTCTGGACAGGGCATCCAATGGAGCTGAGCGAAACTGAGATCCAGTCCGTTCTGAATTGATGGCGGTACCTTGGGCCTGCAGGATTATTGAAGGAACGTATTGTGCCGTCGTTCTTCCCCAATGGTGGTTTGAGGTCCATGCCCCGGCAGCACTGTGGTTTCGTCCGGCAAAGTAAGGACCTTCTCGCGGATGCCGCGAATGAGCAGTGAATGATCGCCCCCTGGGAAGTCTGTGCGGCCTACACTCCCAGCGAACAGAACGTCACCGTCGAACAGAAGTTGGTCCTCGGCTGAGTAGAAGCAAAGGCTGCCGGGACAATGACCAGGAACGTGAAGAACACGAAAAGGTATGCCGCAAAGATCGGTTTTTAGCGTCTCCTCAATCAGAAAATCAGGCTGTACAGGTTCGGCTTCCAGGAAAAAGCCCCTTTTTTTAAAAAAATCAGGGTCGGTCATAAGAGGAATACCATCTTTGTGAAAGGCGACTTGGCATCTGCATGTCCGTTTGATTCTGGCCGCATCATCGAAATGGTCGGGGTGGCCATGCGTGAGTACTAGAAGATCGAGCCTTACCCCCAAGCTTCGGATCCATTCTGAGGACCCCGGCGGGGCATCGATCAAAATGTTACCTCCCGTTGTTTGAATGAGGTACGCGTTCGTGTCGAAAATACCGCCAATAAAAGTTTGAAAGTGGAGCATAGTGAAGAGAGATTCCAAAGCTTCGGAATAAATCAGATTTTGGCTTAATGCCTGGACTCTGCCGCCGTTGTGTCAAAGTGCACTCTGGTCGACGCATGAAAAATATCAGTATCGCTGTTGCCGCGGGTTTGTTGCTTTTCAACTCGGTGTTCGTCTTCGGAGACGATAAGCCGAACTCGGCTGACCCGCGCCAGGTCGCAATCACGGTGGGCCGCTTGCTGGAGCAGGGGCATTACAGCCGACAAAAACTCGACGCTGAAACGTCGAAGCGGATTCTGGAAACCTATCTTGAGAATCTGGATTATAATAAACTCTTTTTTAACCAGGAAGATGTTGATCAATTCAATCGGAAGTACGGAGCAAACCTGGGCGACAGCATCTTGCTTGGAGACTTGCAGCCGGCTCGTGAAATCTACAGCGTTTTCAAAGTACGGGTGGAAGATCGAATTGGTAAAATCCGCCAGCTTCTCAAAAAGGATTATACCTTCAAGAGCAGTAGAACAGTCGCTCTGGACCGGCGAAAAGAACCGTGGCCGGTCAATATCGCTGACGCCGATACCCTCTGGAAAGACCGAATCGAGGGGGAATTGCTCCAGGAGAAACTGAATAAGTTGGCAGTGGATCCCGGCCCCAAGGTGGTCGGTCGAAGATATGATCAGCTCCTGAAGAGCGTCGAGGAACGGGATGACGACGATCTTGTGCAGGTCTTTTTGAACTCTGTTGCCCAATCGTACGATCCACACTCTGAATATCTTGGACGCTCCGATCTGGAGAGCTTCGAGATCAATATGCGACTTTCTTTAACCGGAATCGGCGCTGAATTGCGGTCCGACGACGGTTACGCAAAAGTCCAGAGGCTCTTGCCGGGAGGTCCCGCGCAGATGAGCGGCAAAATGAGTGTCGGCGACAGGATAGCAGCCGTGGCGCAGGGCAAAGACGCCTTTGTCGACACCGTCGACATGAAACTCGACAAGGTAGTCGAGATGATTCGGGGCAAAAAAGGGACAATTGTTCGCCTGCAGCTGATACCTGCCAATGCGAATGATCCTTCTAAGCGCCGGGTCGTCGAGCTGGTTCGCGACAATGTGAAACTGACCGAGCAGGAGGCGAAGGCGGAAATTATCGAGAAAAATTTGCCCGACGGGTCGATTCAAAAGCTCGGATGGATCACGTTGCCGTCGTTCTATCAAGATATGGAAAAATCACGGACCGGCAAAAGCACGTCGCGTGATGTCGCGGCTCTCTTGAAGCGACTCGAGCAGGAGCAGGTCCAAGGATTGATCGTCGATTTGAGGAGAGACGGTGGCGGCTCACTTGACGAGGCTATCAAGATGAGCGGCCTGTTTATCAATCAGGGCCCGGTCGTTCAGGTCAAGGATGCGAATGGTGACATCGACGTATTAAAGGATCGCGAGGGCAACGCCTTGTACAACGGTCCCATGATTGTGCTCGTGAACAAACTGAGCGCTTCTGCCAGCGAAATCTTTGCTGCGGCGATGCAAGATTACGGCAGAGCACTGATTGTCGGAGACTCCAGTACGTTTGGCAAAGGCACCGTTCAAACCATGCTGGAACTGGGTCGATTTATGCCAATGCTTGGCAATTCTTCGAACGATGCCGGCGCACTGAAGCTGACGGTTCAAAAATTCTATCGCGTGGCGGGCGGATCTACCCAACTCCGCGGTGTTATTTCGGACATCAAGCTTCCTTCTCTTACGGACAATAGCGAATTCGGGGAAACAGCTCTGCAGCACCCTCTTGCC
>JAFAQT010000347.1 GCA_019246215.1 Verrucomicrobiota bacterium | reverse complement strand
GACCCTCTATCGGGTAGGTCTCCAGGATTTTCAAATTGGAGCGGCGGCGGCTTTGGGCATTCTATTTCTGATCCTGCTTTCTATGATTGTTTCCCAGTTGCTCAAAGTGCTCGGTCGAAACACCGAACTTTTGCAATAGGACGAAGCTATGTCCCGTACCGATGCTAAAAGGTTGGCCTTAAAAGTCGCCGGGTGCCTGATTGTCTGGGGTTCAATCGCGGCTGCTCTGGTGCCCCTGATTTTCATGCTGATCACCTCAGTCAAACCGACAGGTGATACGCAGGCGATTCCACCGAAGTGGGTTTTTGTACCAACCCTGGAACATTATGCGGCAGTTTTTGGAGGTCAAACCTCCTCGTCCCAGGCTTTCCTCCCGCTGCTACTGAATAGCGCGATCGTGGCGATCTGTTCAACCGCGCTTACCATGATAGTCGGGCTGCCAGCGGCTTACGCGTTGGCCCGGATCCGCTTCAAAGGAAGGCACTTCCTTGCGACCTGGATCCTTTCGACGATCATGTTTCCGCCCATTGTGGCAGCGATTCCCGTATTCATCATAGCCGGCCAACTCCAGATCATTGATACGTATCCGATCCTGATCATCCCGTACACCGCTTTCAATTTGCCTTTGGTTATTTGGCTGCTTCGAAGTTTCATTGCGCAGATACCTGCCGAGATCGAGGACGCAGGGCGAGTCGACGGCTGTTCCAGGATAGGAGTGCTTAGAAAAATCATATTGCCCCTCGTAGTACCTGGGATCGCCGCAGGCGCCATTCTGAGCCTGATTCTGTGCTGGAATGAATTTCTATTCGCCTTGACTCTGACCCGCTCGGACGTAAAGACAGCTCCGGTAGGTATAAACGAATTTACGGGCATGTTTGGAACACAATGGGGGAACTTGACTGCTGCCTCTACTGCTATTGTAGCGCCAATTCTTGTGATGACGCTTGTGCTTAGAAGACGCCTGCTATCGGGCCTAACTTTGGGTGCGGTTAAATAAAATGTTAGCACGTTACCGGGAACAAGCAGGTAAAGGCTAGAAAACCTGCCCCGCCTTTTACAATCTGCGAAATCTGTGAAATCGGTTGGTTCGAGCTCTCCGAAGGAAACGGTTTCGGTATTCGCGCGAAGAATCTGCGCGCGGGGCGCTATGATGCGATCATTTCCACTCCAGAGGTGTGCCAAACGGCAAGTGATGTACCGCACGGGCGATGTCCCAATTTGTTAATCGAAACCCACCGATACTCTCCATAAAGTTCATTTGGTCGGGGATACTTGTTCCATGCAGGCCGTAGGGTAGGGGTTCCGTGCTCTTGGATTTCGCCAGATTGATCCAGAGGATTCCCACAGGGTTCCTGGGACCTGCGGCAAGGTATTGTTCTGACGTCAGCACGGTCGGGGGGGAGACCACTGCAGGCTGCGGGTTCATGCTTGCAGAGGACGAAGCAACTTTCTGTGGATGCTCCTGCCGCTCTTTTTGGAGAGTGGCGAGCCGGGGTCGTGGGATCACATCGAGAATTGTCCAGGTGTTCCGGCCGTGTAGACCAGGACGAGCAGCAGACAAGGGCATGGCGGCAATGAGTGTGCCACCCTGGTAGATATTCAATTGCGACAGGCCGATCACGCTTGCTGTCACCGGATTCTTCGGATCGGCCTGCGGCTGAAGTGGTTCATCGAATGCTTTCTCGATTTCAAAGGGGACTACATTGGGAACGCGAAATTCTGTGCCGATCCCAGGCATCGCCGGGAGTTTGTCGTTCAGGGTGCGCAAATAGGTTTCCTGGCAATGAAAGCGCTCGGCGACGAACTCCCACGGAGTGCGATAGGTCAGCATCGGCATGGCAGTCAGTTGCTCATAGGTGACGGGTTTGGCAATAATGGATGGAACGCGGAAGGTGAGTTTCCGCGAACGCGCACGGGCGGACGTGGGAGTTGGTTTGACATTCACTGACTCCGCTTTCGGCGGCGCTATGAATCGGAAGTCTTCCGGTTGTAGTTTGTAGTGGCTAAACACATCGGTCACCATCGCTCGGGCTTTTGCCTCGAGCGAGGCATCATCCTTTGCATCTTCATGGGTGCTTTGGTAAAGGAGCATTACTCTCGTGAAAGTCGCACCTGGCTCGGCGACGATGGGTCCGGCCGAGAACTGCTCACGGTCCAGGAGGATTTGAAGTCTGAGCTTATCCGACTCGATTCCGGACGGCGAACCAGGATTTGCCTCGTTTTTCTGGGCAGATTTGTGCTTGCTCGGAGCAGGTGTCAATGCACTCAGTTCAGCCAAAGTTGGGATTTTCAGCGTTTGGCCGATCCGGATCTTATCGTCTTTCAACCCGTTAAACCTTTTAATCTGGGAAACCGTCATATCGAATTTTTTTCCGATGCGAATAAGGGCGTCACCATGCTTCACTTCGTAGAGAGCGGGTCGATTCTGGGATTCGGGAAGCGCAGCGGCGGACGGCGGTGATGCTGGCGTCGGTGTCGGTGTTGGCTCGGGGGCCTGAAGGCCCCAATCCTTGGGGTCCGATGGCGCGACATGCCATTCCCACTTAACGGCGTTCTCCAAGCCTGGTTCGATGCGCTTCAGAGCCGCCTGCTTCAAGGGCATTGTCTGTGCGGATACG
>JAFAQT010000422.1 GCA_019246215.1 Verrucomicrobiota bacterium | reverse complement strand
AAACAGCCAACTGACCTGCGGCGATGTCACCATTATATGCGAGACGGTACACGAGTGCCCCAAGTCCGTGACTGGTTTAGCAGGGTTGCGCCTCTTTTGGCTGGCTGTTTTGCCTTTCATCGGTGGAAGACTAAAACGGGTATTCTCGCTCTTCGCTTCGCACATCCAGCCAAAATCCTCTGCAGCGCTGCTAAACCAGTCACCGGACTTGGGGCCCGAGCACTTCGCTGCGTTGTTTTTTGAATCACGACTGTTAGAGTTCGCGGGTCGTGTGTTGTCGACCGTCTTCGCACAAGGAAAGTCTCTTCTAAAATGCATTCTCCGCAAAGCAGGGCCGAGCGGAAGGCCCAAAGAGCGACACGGCGCCAGTTAGACGGGCTGGTGGTTAACATCGAATTGACGTTAGTGAGCATCATTCAGGGAGTGGCGCTGTCGGTGCTGTCGGAGAACTCCCGGGCACCAGTGGGTGATCTTCGTTTCGATCAGTGGCCGTACGTGGCAAATGGGTTGCTCGTGATCCTGTTGTTCTGGTCCCGCTCAATGACGCACACCCTCACTTTAATTCGCTGGCCGCTGGAATTCCGGCATAATTTCTTTTACATCGCGTGTACCCTGATAGAAGCGATCACGTTCACTGACCTGACCGACCCGCTCCGATGGTATGCGTTGAACGGCGTCTTCGCCGCGGTGGTCTGGTTATTATTCCTGGCCGATCTGCGTTTGATCCGCCAGCGTCAAGCCGAAGCGGTTGGACCTGCGGAAGAAGAACTATATGGCATTGTTCTACGCGATCAGCATAGGAACATTCTCTGGCTCGTGCCTGGCATGGCTCTATTCAATTTTTTCGCGGTTTTCTGTATCGATCTTTGGCCCGAAACGATGATCCGCGGGTTCGGTCATATCGCGTTTGCGTTGTTTCAAACAGTCACGCTTGTGGGTTATCTTCTCTATGTTATACGGTTTTATGGGCGTCTCGCTCCGATCGTCTTACGAGCGAATCTGGAAGAGTCAACGGAGTGAAAGGCGCAGATCATGGATTGTTTCAGCATCCTGAAAACCAGCTCCCCCCGCAGAGGTGACCCCATGAAGCCAAGTAGCGGCTCAAGTCGCTTCATAAGAACCTTCGAGTGATCATCAAAACTGACGACCCAAGCGACCGAGCCAATAGGTTAGAGGATCTTGACGCTACGTAACAGATCAATGCGCTGGCTGTTTCAGGCCCGAGCGAAGCACCGCATCTAGATCATCACGGTCTAGCGAGCAACGCGGAAAACAGCCAACGGGGCCGCGACAGGGATTAAAAATGGGTCGGCTGCTTCGTTGCTCGTCAGTCAGGTGTCGACCCATATCTGCTCCTTGCTACTGCCAGTCCGGAGCGACACGGGGTTGTGAGATAGAAAAAACGCGCGCAAACTGTATCCGGATGCAGTGTTCACGCGTATTGATTAGGGGTTCTGTAATTTTGACTTGGATTCCCAATGCTTAACGAATTCCTTCAGGAACAAGCTGCGCTCTACGTCTCGGGCGCAATGTCGCCGCAGGAACGGGAGCAGTTTGAATTGGTGCTCGAATTCCACGACGAACTCCGGGAATTCACCACCGGATGCGCTGAGGTCGGTGTCGCCATAACACTAAGCGCGCTGCGTCCGGGCAACTATGGCTCTCCATCGGGACTCAAGGCTCGAATTATGAGCATGGTACGTGATCGCGCCCAGCAATCCACAGCGGATGGATTGGTCGTAACCGGGCCAAACGGGCTGGTGCAATGGATCAACCCGGCCTTCGGCGCAATGTGTGGATACACACTGGATGAATTGCGCGGGAAAAAGCTTGGCCCCATCTTGCAAGGGGAGAAAACTGATCGGGAAACGGCGAATCGAATGCGCCGAGCGGTGCACGAATGCCGTCCCTGCCGAGAGGTTATCCTTAACTATCGAAAGAACGGCGAGCCTTATTTTGTTGAGGTAGCGATCACACCGATCCTCGATGGTAGCGGCCATCCCCTGTGGCTTGTTGCTCGCGAACGCGAGCTAACCGAGCATACCCCGGTGTAAGCCGCGCCGGATCATCAGGATGGAAAACCTGTTTTCTGCGATCGGCCCGTTACAATTCCGGGCCGATAAGCTCCCGCAGCTTTACCATTCCCCGGCGGATGCGTGCCTTAATCGTCCCGAGCGGCTTGTTCAAATGCTCTGCGATTTCGGTCTGAGTCATCGAGGAAAAGAACGCAAGTTCGATCACCTGGCGTTGATCGCTCGACAGCTTCTCAATCGCCCGGCGCACCAGTTTGTTCGTCTCCACAGACGCGACCGCATCGGAAGAACTCCGGCCGTCGAATTGTTCAAAAATCTCCGACTCGCGCTGGATCTTTTCCTGGAGCCGACCGCGTCGCTGGATGGAGCGCAGGCGATCGATCGCCTTGTTACGCGTTAGCGTCACTGCCCAGGTCAACGGTTTTCCGAGAGACGAATTGTATAGCGGCGCCTTGTCCCAAATCTGAACGAACACATCCTGCAGTACGTCCTCGACGGCAGCCTGATCATTCAGGACGCGATAAGCGGTGGAAAATAAAAGGCCTGAAAGCCGATCGTAAAACTCCTCGAAACTTTTGCGGTCGCCCTGACCGATCCTCCTCAAAAGCTCGATCTCGGCCTCGAAGTCTTTTGCTGGGTCAGGTTCCATAGATACTTGCAAGAGAATAGTCGCGACCGGGGCAGTAAGAGAAGCGGTTTCTCGGAGGCGTCCGCGCCGGTTCAACGTGCGACGTTCGGCATTCAGCAGCGCGATGGCGTGGCGCTTTGCTTCTTCAAAGCGGAGCAAACCGGGACGGTTCGCGCTACCTATCTATTCTACGGATCGATCTCGGACCGCAGACGCCAAAATCAAGAGCTCTAACCTAACCGTGAACTAAAACAGTAACAGTGTTCCGATGTTCTGACTGCACCGCCCGAACCCCGAACCTTGAACCGGCGCGGAACGGCCTCCTTAATCTCCCGCAAGGATTCGATCGCTCACGCCGAAACCTTCTCTCTACCCGCCGACCATCAGGCGAACGATTTCATCGGGGTTGGTTTCTGAGGTGCGCACCTCCCCCACTTTTGAGCCTCTCCGCAGCACCATGATGCGGTCGCTCACTTGAAAAATGTCGATCAGATTGTGTGAGATAAAAATGATACCGACGCCGCTCCCTTTCAGGTTGGCGATCAGTTCCATCACCTTCCGCTGTTCCGGGACCCCAAGGGCCGCAGTGGGTTCGTCCATGATCAACACACGCGCTTTCCAGTGGATCGCACGTCCGATTGCCACCGATTGGCGTTGGCCACCCGAGAGTGACCCGATCGGACTCGAGAGCCGATGGATGTGAATGTCAAGTGCACGCAGCGTTTTCTCCGCCTCTTCGCGCATCAGACGCCGGTCCACCATTGGCAGTCCGAAGATCCTGCGGACCGGTTCGCGTCCCAGAAAGACGTTTGCGCCAACGTCCAGGTTATCCGCCAGCGCCAAATCCTGGTAAATCGTTTCGATTCCGCAGTCCCGAGCCTGGTGTGGGTTATCGAATTTCATCTCTTTTCCTGCGTATCGCAGGCTGCCTCCATCCGCATGGTGGACGCCGGAGATTATCTTAATCAATGTCGATTTACCCGCGCCGTTGTCACCCGCAAGCGCCAGAACTTCGCTCGGCAGGAGCGTCAGAGAAACCCCTTTCAAAGCATGGACACCGCCAAACCGTTTTGACAAATTCTCAGCCTCGAGCAAAGGCGAGGACCCGACGACGCTATCCATTTGCCCCATCCTTTCCGACCTGCTTCTGAATTTGATCGACGAGAACGGAAATGATGATCACGACCCCTACAGCCACAAACTGCCAAAATGGTTCGACATTGACAAATACCAGACCGTACTGAATTACTGCAATAATCAGCGCGCCGATCACTGTCCCGATGACTGTGCCGGACCCGCCAAAGAGGCTGGCACCCCCGATCACTACCGCCGCAATGCTATCCAGCAAAACCGGTTCCCCAGCTTGGGCCGCACCCGCGGAAAACTTGGCGGTGTAAAGAATCCCCGCGCATCCCGCCGTAAGCGAAGAGAGGATGTAGAGAACGACAGTATCGTTCCGAACATTGATTCCTGCCCGTAGAGCGGCATTAACGTTGCCCCCGATGGCATAGATATGCTGCCCATACCGTGTTTGAGACAGAATATAATGCATCATCGCCAGGATAGCGACGGTGAGCAGGACCAAGTTAGGAAACCCGGCGATTTCACCATTACCAATCGCGCCTATCAGCGCGTTCTGCACAGGAACGGTAGTACCTCTGGCTAACAGGAATGCCACTCCTCTAGCGACCCCATACATTCCGAGCGTCCCAATAAAAGGAGGCACTCGGAGATCGGCAATTAGCATTCCATTGATTACTCCCGGCACAACTGCAATCCCCAAGCCCGTAAGAACGGCAAGTACGAGACTTAGAACAGGACTGCCGAACTGGGTGCCCCAGTTGAAGACATGCGCTGTGACGACCGCTGACAGACCCATCGTAAAGCCTACCGACAAATCTATCCCGCCCGAAATGATGACGAACGTCTGGCCAAGGCCCAGCAAAAGCGGAGTCACCGTGAAGATCGCAATGGATTTTACATTGAACGGGTTCAGGAAAAAGGTGCTGTTATATTCGGCGTGCGCCCAGATCTCAAAAGTGACCAGGAGAATCCCCAGGAAAAGCCAAGCTCGAAATGCAGCTAGAAAATCCAGCCAGCGAATCTGCCTGCTAACGTTGGGCACTGCTTCTGTGGTCGTCACTGCAAATGTCAGAGAGCGTCCGAAAAAGAATCTGGCACTGCGTTGGAAGTCGCTGCCAGATTCCGTAATCGCGTCTTTAGTTAATCCGAATAGATGAAGCGCTTCACGTTGGGATCATCGATATTGCTTTTATCGATGACGGTGAATCCGGTACCGATCAAGGTCGGAACCGATTGGCCGGTTAGATGCGCATAGGCCGCAACCACACCAAAATATCCGATCTCGGCCGGATGCTGCGCGATGGCGATATCCACGTTCCCTGACTTGATTTCGCCCACAATCGACGTCGGCGCATCAAATGCCACCACTTTGACCTTTCCGTTCATCCCACCCTGTTTCACTCCGTTCGCCGCACCCATTGCGGAAAAAAGATTTGCCCCAAAAACGCCGGTCAAATCAGGATTGCGAGCGTAAACCGATTGAAACTGGGAAGCAGCCTTGTTTGCATCATCATCATTAAACTGTGTTTCCAACACGCTGATGTTCGGATGTTTTTTCATTTCATCTTTGAAGCCTTGCTCTCGCTGGTCAGTGGTCGATATCCCTGGCTTCACATTCGAAACATAGACTTTCCCTTTGTCTCCGATGGCTTTCGCCAATGCGCGCGCGGCGATCTGGCCTCCCAGAATGTTGTCAGACGCAATGTAAGAAAGTGGAAAATCAGCGTCGCCGCTTCCGGTTTGATAATGACCGTCCCCGATAAACGTATCGACGGTCAGAACCGGGATGCCCGCATCTACAGCTTTCTTCAGAGGCTCCACCAACTGCACCTTATCGGTTGGAGCGATCAAAATGGCGTCCGGCTTCCGGCCGATGATCGCGTTTAACACGGGGACCTGTGTCACAGGATTGAAGTCAGCGGCTCCCTGGAATACGAGGGTAACGCCCAAGACTTTAGCGGCCGCATCGGCGCCCTTGTGCATCGTGATATAGAACGCGTCGGTCGTAAGGCCCGGAATCAGGGCGACGGTGTATTTTTTGTCGGCTGCGGAAGCCACATCAATTATCGATGGGACAACCAGACCGAGGGCGGCGAGTGCTGCAAAGATAGATATCCAACGTTTCATGTTTTGGGGGTCTTTGGTAAGTTTAATTCGTTCTGAGCTAAGCGAGAGAAGATGAACTTACGGTGCTTTGAATTGAGCAGTCAAGACTCCTCACGAGATTCTGACTGCTTGCCCCATACATTCCAATACCGCTTGCCACAAAAACCCACGGACGGACCGATTCTTCGTCGCCCTTGGTGATAAGTTCGATGGGAACATGGAGTGAGGTGCTGTGCCACTGGCCAATCAACCTGCCGGTCTTGCCGCGCATACCCGCGTGCACCGCGTTCCGGGCCAACCGCAGACCGTAAACATTATCTTGCGCCATCTTCTGATCAGACAGCTTTGATCAATGTATTTCAGAGTCACCTCGATCCGCCGTTTCTTGAAAAATCGGTAATCTTATCCTTCAAGAACTCACCGATACTCCCGAGCTCTGCTCCGGTGCCGTTGCCAGATGCGTCCGTTTCCCAAGAACTCTTCTTCATTAAATCCCGCCCGGTGAGAAGAATTCGGGTCTCAGTGGAAGGGAAACCGGCGCGTCGCCGCCCTCACAAGGAACATGGGGGAATGAGTTGATGACATTGGTAGCGGGGGGATCGGTCTGTTCTCCGGCCCTTACCAGGGTCGAAAGCCCTTTTCGAGCAAACCCCGGCTAAATCCCAGGCTAACTTTTCTTGGCCATTCGGGCCGCGGCTGGCCCCATTTAGTGGCTCGTTTAGGAAACACCCGATTCTGCGACCCGAAGAGCTCTTGGGACATAGTCCAGGCTTTAGCCGGGCCAAAGCCTGGGTAACGCGTTTTAACGCGCCGCGCGCTGAAGGGGCGCCAGATCCGGCTTTTGTTCGGTGCGCGATCTGATTTTCTTATGCTGCGCCAGGATTCGCTCCTTCGATGCTGTGACTCAAAAGTTTGCCTGCGCACCTTCGTCTACTGACACCGACCATGACCCTTTTAAAACGGCTCCGGGAAATTCCGATAGAATCGCTCTCTCCTCGGACGCTCCCAATAACCTATCTCAGGTGGCCCATTACGCTGACCGGGAAACGCCCTCAATTCGTTGATCGTCTCGTTGTCCAGCCTGCCGCTCACGGGCAGACCTTCTTCCTGTTGCAGTCGGACAATGGCATCGGAGGTGGCGTGGCCGGGTCGCCCGTCGATAGGGCCTCTGAAAAGGCCTCTTCTCATCAATTCGCCCTGTACGGCGTAAAGCACATTTTGCTGCACCTGCACTGGGGCTCGCTCGTAAAGTGTGCCCGCGAAAAGACGAGGAAGAGAAGTAACGACCTGAGGAGGGACAAATGGGGTCTGCCGCATCTCATCGTAATTCTCCGGAGCCTCCGGTTGCGGAACTCGCTGGCCATCATACTGCCTTGGCCACTGCCGATTATATTGGTCCTCGGGCTGCCCCGCGGATGGGCCTCTGTTTTCCTGGTATCCCGGCGTGGGCTGTCCAACGACAGTGCCATTTCCCGATATGCCCAGCGAGCGTAAAGTCTCGTCGCTCAATTGACCTGTCACTTTGAGCCCATGCCGAATCTGGTAACGCCGTACCGCCGCGGAAGTCTCATCGCCCGCCTGCCCGTCCACTTCGCCGTAATAGAAACCCTGATCTTTCAGTCTCTGTTGAATGGCTCGTGTGAGATCGTCCGCCCAAAGCGAGTTCGCCATCCACACGCCCACAAAAACTAGCAGCGCCTTCCTCATGAGATCGACTTTTGAAAATGTCCCTAGCGGAACTTCGACAACACAGCTTCCAGATCGGACTCCCGCACTTCGACGAACGCGACACGCGATGCAGTCCCCCCTCGCTCAAGTAAAGCAGCTTCGATAGTATATTCTTCCAATCGCGACTTCACAAATTCGTTGAGCACCGATTCTTCCGGAGCATCCACATGGTCTTCGCTAGCGGCATAAAGGCCGCTTCCCCAAGCTCGAATGGCGGTCTCCAAAGCACTTCGCAAATTCGAAATTTTCGCGCGGGTCAACACGCTTTCAACCCGTTCCAGTCCGCGACGAGTTCCGGCGATAGCTCCAAAATTTTCGCGGGTCTTCCCGGCACCCATCGAATTCGCGTGCATTGCCCCATCATAGTCGAGACGGACAAATAGATCAGATTCTTGCGATGTCCCGACTTCAGCGAAGAGGATTCTCGCCAGATAGGGCGCGCCGTAAATCTGTTCAAACGCTTGTTTCAACGCGGGACTGAAAGAATAAGTCGCCATACGACGCAATGAAACGTCCGCAGCGGAGCGAGTAAATCCTTCCGTGCCTGCCAACTCGATGGCCATCATCCGCAAACGTTCGATATCGCCCGGATGGCCGATTGCGCCCATCGCGATCCGGTCGTAAATCTCAAAAATTTTTCGTCTGTCACGCCCGAATGTCAGGAGCAAGATTCCGGCGGAAAAACTCAGACCGATTGTTGGACTTCCGGTGGCAAGCTCGTTTTCGATGTATTCACGGCGATTGGAAATCGCCTCGACCCAACGATACGGTTCGTCGATCATGCCACGTGAGCTTGGAACAACTCGGAAAGCTTGTCGTCTGACACAGTCTCAATCCCGGCCTCCGTCACGATTTTGATGATTGGAAAAATTTTTCCGTGGCGATCGATTCCGCCGGTCGCCGTGTCCGCTTCTGCAGCGGTATCCAGCGCTTTGAGAGCCAGCAGGATCGCATCTTCCTGCGAACGTTCCCGCAAGGGCTTAAAACCCCAGTTTTGCTCGTAGTAGAGCACGCTCCTGACTGCCGCCGCCCCAGAACCGCTGGAAGCGAAATCGGTCGCTTCAAACTGAGCTCCCATAGCGTCGTAGAAGAAAAGCTTGGCTGGGTCCGGACTCTTTTTGTCGTATGTGGCGAACAACGGCACGACGACTCCGACCCCCTGGATCACCATCCCGAGATTATCACGCAATAGCTTTGAAAGTGAACGGACTTTGCCTTCCACGCTCATCTCTTGCAATTGGCTGCGCCGATAAAATTGAAAAGAATGTTCCAGAATCCTGGCCATCTCCCATGCGGTCGCAGGCGAGCCGGCAATTGCCATCACCGAGTGACGATCGATCTCGATAACCTTATCCGCTCGATCATACATCACGATGTTTCCGGCCGTCGCCCTTCTGTCTCCAGCCACCAGCACGCCGTGTGCAAATTTAAAACCCAGGATCGTCGTGGCAACCGTTTCGCTAAATCCCGGACGGTTAACCAAGCCGGCCGGTATTTCGGTAACCAGCCTCCTTTGCTTCAAAACAGCTAGAAAATCGCCCGCCGCTGGGCTGGGCACATTCGATCCATCCATGCTACTCGCCAGTTCGCTGCCGATACCGCTTCGACTGATTCGGATCCACCTTACGCATCCGCTTCAACAGATCTTTGGTATCCGGCTTTGAAACATCGGGTGATCGAGGTCCGTCTCCGTCCCCCTGCTTTGGCTCCCAGGGAGCCGGTGTCGGTGGTTTTTGCGTCCTTTCGGGCATATGGAACACTACTGATTTTCGCGGCTGAAAGCAAATCATGATCACCGAATCCGCTAAGGCGTTGGAGATGGAGTCG
>JAFAQT010000028.1 GCA_019246215.1 Verrucomicrobiota bacterium | reverse complement strand
GTTTCGGGAACAGGAAACTATCTCACACCAGGAGAAACCGAATGAACCGTACATTAGCTACCCTCGCCGCTATCGGATTAATTATCGCAAATGTCTGGGCCCAGGATAAACCGCTTCCGCTGCCCGAAAAATATGAACAGCCACTTGGAACCTGCTATGAGGAATTGAGATACCCCTATTCGACGGCTTACCTGAATTTGTTGGTTGAGGGTCAGGACTTGCGGATGTGCTTTATGGATGTGCAACCGCCTAAAAACCCGAACGGTCGCACGGTTGTTCTGCTACACGGAAAGAATTTCTATGGCGCCTACTGGGCGGATACCGCAAAATTTCTGACGGAGCACGGATTTCGCGTGATTATTCCTGACCAGCTCGGTTTCGGAAAATCGTCCAAGGCGAACATCCATTACAGTTTCGACTTCCTGGCGTCGAACACGGCCGGCCTGCTGGATCTGCTGCAAATCAAGAAAGCATCCATTGTTGGCCATTCCATGGGCGGTATGCTTGCTATCCGGTTTGCCAGGTTATACCCCGGCCGCACCGAAGCATTAGTCCTGGAAGCTCCGATTGGCCTGGAGGATTACGCTCTGAGCGTCCCGCCTGCGCCGCTCGAACAACTCTATCAACAGGAATTGAATATGAGTCTGGACGAATATCGGAGACTTGTGCAGAGCTACTTCGTAAGCTACCCGAAGGACAAGGCTGAAGCTTTTGTGGAGCCTCGTATCCGCGTCAGTTTGAGCGGCGATTATCCACGATGGGCTTTATGCGCCGCACTGACGACTCTGATGATCTATCAGCAGCCGGTTTGCTACGAGCTCTCCGAAATCAAGGTTCCTACACTTCTTATTGTCGGACAGGAAGACCATACCGCGTTGGGTAAAGATCGTGCGCCAATCGACCTGCGACGAAATCTCGGGAATGTTCCCGAGCTCGCCAAAAAGGCCTCTGAGATAATTCCGGGGGCGCGCCTCATTGAGTTACCGAACGTCGGGCATATTCCTCACCTGGAAGCTCCAGGCGCATTCTACCAGGCCGTCGATGATTTTCTCCGGCGCTGATAGGAGAAAAGTATCGGCGCACCGGCGCGTGGACCTCAGAAGAAATATGTTGCCGGCTCGGCTTTGGCCGGAAGAAAGATTGCTTTTTCTGCACAGCCGTAATCAGCAGGAGGAAGTGTCGACAAAAATGGACGAAGCTTCGCAAACGCGAATGCGCCAACGTGCTGATACGCCAACCAGCCGGTACGTCTTCCCTTCCGTTCGGCTGGAACAAGGGGTACTGCTGCTGATCTTGTCAATTCCCTCCCTGTACGTTTTGTGGATTTTGCCGCCCCTCTGGCGTGACTCGGACGGCTTCAACGAAATCGCTTCAACCTTTGCTCCGAAAGGCATTATCCACTGGTTGCCCGGATACTGTCTCGGCGGCCGCTTGATTGTTTTTGCCGGCAGCACCATCGACAGCTTAATCCGTGGTCACGGCATTCCGTATCTTTCAATCAGCATCACACCGCTGAGCGACGCGGGAATCTATACCTTGATCGTGGTGCAGCATCTTTTCCTGATCCTTTCACTGTTTTATGCCGTCAGGACGGCGAGTGATCACTTTCAACTGAGAGTTTTGTTTGCCGGTTTCTTCGCGCTCACTCCCTGGATTTATGTATATGCGAATTGCATCGGAAGCGAAGCGTTCAGCAATCCGCTTGTTTATCTGGTCGCAGCCTGGGGCTGGAATTGTCTTCGGGCAGCGGAACTGAATCGGCGCAAAGTGATTATCTACTTTGGATTGCTTCTCACCGCAGCGTTGACCCGCCAGGTCAACGCGCTTCTGGCTGCCGGTCTGCCGCTCGCCCTTTTGCCGCTGGCAGGAAAGGAATGGATCCTCCGTGGCTCCGCCACAAACTTGATCGATCGTCAAGCTCGATACCGACACACTCGGAAGTTACTGATCTCGACGTTCGTTGCCGTGGCTGTGATTGGGAGTTCGTTGCTCGTACAACAGACAATGTGCTGGCTCTGCCGCGTTCCATTTCGTTCCACAGCTGGTGAGACCTTCATGTGGCGGTTGAGCTATCTAAAAGGATTGCCGCAGCAGGAAAGAACCGCGATCCTTGCACGAATCAGTGCGAAGCTGGCTGATCCGGTAGTGACGGAAGCGCTCGACGCCCTTAATCAATCTCTCAATCGCGGCGAAAAATGGACAGACATGTATCTGTTTTACAAGATCGATGAAATCCTGCTTCGATCCGGCTTGAACGAGATGCAGCATCGGACCTGGCAAATAGATCTTAAACTGAACCGGATCGCGATTTGTGTACTGCTTTCAGGCGATCCGGATTTCCTGAAGGCTGTTGGGGCTGATTTCGTGCGCTCGCCGTATTTTACCCAAACCGATCTCGCGCATTCGCCATTTGAGCTGACCGATTGGCTGCAGACTCAGCTGCCTTTTCCCAGATACGACAGGTTGAGAGGTCTCGCCTCGTTTCAACACGAAGAGGGTTATTACGCTACCGCTTGGAAGCGCATCTCATACTTTCATCTTTTCGACCGGATTCCGATACTGGAAATGGTCTATCTAACAATGACCTTCGTCGGCCTGGTTCTCTTTGTAGCTTGGCGGGACGCCGCCACTGGAGAAGGCGTTGCATACGTGGCAGGCATAATGGTCGTTGCGATCCTGATCACTCTTGCGAACTGCTCGTGTACATTTTTCGCCGCACGGTTTTATCTTCCTGTCTATTCGCTACTCCAGATGGCGATGCTGTTTGCCGCCTCGTTGGCGGCGAAGATTCTTATAAAAAGATTGGCAAGGTGATCAGGGTCGCAGCAAGATCGAGTTCTACTGAATTTTCTGACCGTGGAAATCTGCTGTTCGCGATGATTCCGGCCTCCGCAAACCTGATGGAAAGACTGGCAACTTTCAAAAAGCCACGCTAAAAGCTCAGCCATGTCTCGATTGCTGTCATTGTTTTGCATCAGTCTGATTCTGGGACCGGCGGCTATCGCGCAGGAGGAGGGTGAGCATATCGTACTGACCGGCGCACCCTCGCTGATGGAGTGGGAAAGATACAAGATTCAGCCGCATGATAACTGGTGGATGAATTTCGTGCGTGCGAGTCGGCTCCGGATCGAACAGCTTCGGCAACAATATGGGCCCTCGGCTCGGATTACCTGGCTGGTTTATCAGCGCGGCTATGAACGCCGTCAAAAGCAGGAACACGAAAATCTTTTCAGCATTATCGGATCGGTCCGTGACAAATACGGACTCAACCTGATTTTCTTCAACACTGTCGAGCAGCTTTGTTACTATCTTAATTACGGAGCGGATCGTCCGCACAACAAGATCGTGTCATTTGATTATTTCGGACATTCGAATCGGGCCTGTTTCATGATTGATTATAGCAATGAAATTGGGAGCGGCTCAAAAGTGTGGCTTCATGAAAACGAACTGAAAGGCAAATTGCATCGGGGGATATTTGCGCGGAACGCTCGGGTACAGAGCTGGGGGTGCTACACCGCCGAAAGTATGTCCAAAATGTGGTACCAGGCTACCGGAGCGAAGATGATAGGTGCGGTCGGCAAGACGCAGTATATGACGAATGAACTGCCAGTCCTCGTATCGGCAACAGGGAGATGGAGCACAGGGTTTCAGTAACTGTGGAATAGTCGAGTTCAATATCTAGACGCTTCTTCCAGTTCAATTAAAGTCCCTATACGCTACGCACACCAATCGACCATGAATCTTGCTGAACTTCAGCGGATCTACGCGACACCGCTATTTGATTTGATCGAGCGCGCTCGCGCAACGTTTTTGTCCCATTGGAAAAAGGGCGAAGTTCAGCTCTGCACGCTGTTAAGCATCAAAACCGGCGGGTGCAGCGAGGACTGTGCTTACTGCGCGCAAAGCGCGCGTTACCGCACCGGTGTGCGGGCCGAGCGTCTGCTGAAAACTGACGATGTGCTGGCAGTAGCTCGCCGCGCTCGGGAAAATGGGTCGACGCGGTTTTGCATGGGTGCGGCCTGGAAGGGCGTGCGCGATGGGAATGCGAGATTTGAGCAGGTGCTCGAGATTGTGCGGGCGGTAAGTCAACTGGGAATGGAAGTCTGCGTTACATTGGGGCAGCTAGGCTTAAGTGAAGCGAGGAAGCTCAAGGAAGCAGGTGTCACAGCTTACAACCATAACATCGATACTTCGGAGGAGTACTATTCGAAGATCGTGACGACGCACAGTTATTCGGACCGGCTGGATACCATAGGCGCCGTTCAACAAGCAGATATCTCAATTTGTTGTGGCGGGATTGTCGGAATGGGAGAGACCGAGCTTGACCGGCTGAAAATGCTGGAAACTTTGACCAATTTTGATCCGCCGCCGGAGAGTGTGCCGATAAACTGCCTGATGCCAATGCCAGGCACACCTTTAGAAAACCAATCGCCGATCGATGTTTTCGAACTGGTTCGTCTGATCGCCACCACTAGGATCGTGTTACCGGAGGCGAAAGTTCGTCTGTCCGCCGGTCGCGCCCGCCTCTCGAAAGAGGCGCAGGCCCTCTGTTTATTCGCTGGGGTTAATTCAATTTTTTACGGGGACAAACTCTTGACGGCCGATAATCCGGGTTTGGATCACGATCGTGAATTGCTGAGCGCGCTTGACCTCGCCGCGCAACCCCCTTTTGCCAGCAGCCAGTAAGGACCGGCTTCCGAAGTCGACTAGTCCGGGGAAACGATTTCGTTTCCCGAGACGGGGGCAAACGCGAACACAAAACAAATGCTAAAACTCGACTTGCGCGATTCTGAACTCAGGGCAGTGTCCGATTCGGAACGCATCTACTCTGTATGACTCAGGAGGAATTTGATGATTTGATTCAGGAGATTCGTGAAGAAGATCCTGAACAGCTGGATTCGGAGTTTTTCATTCGAGATAAGCCAATGAAAGAGGAAAAACTGGCCAAGCTCGAGCAGAAGGCCGGATTTACCTTGCCGGAGGAATATCGAACTTTCCTGAAAAGGTTCGGAGCGGGCGACATCGGTACGATCACTGTGCTCTCACCGGATCCGGAAAGCGATTTTTCGCTGTGGAAGGGCCAGGAACCCTTTGAAAAAGTAAACTGGGTCCCCGTGGTCGATGACGGCAAGAGCAACTTTTATGGGTTTGTTGTCGAAAGCAGCGTCTGTTCCCGAGAAGTCTGGTTTGCGGATCAAGACCTCGGATACGAGCTCTCTGGGACCGATTACGAGGACTTTTACCAACTGATTGCCACTGAAGCATTCGGCGTCGACACGTGAGTTCGGCGAGGGATCGTTGACGCCCTGGAATCAAACCGGTTCAGGTACCTCAGTTAGTCCTGCCGAAAGAAATGGAGGCCGAGGATGAGAAACAGTACGATCAAGAAGGAATCAAGACACCCCTATGGATAAGAAAGCGAGGCCCCCCTTAAGAAGCCACGCGTGGTTCGGAACAATCGATCGGAGCACTTTCATTCATCGGTCATGGATGAAGAACCAAGGTCTCCCCGATCATCTGTTGGACGGGCGTCCGGTGATCGGCATCTGTAATACCTGGTCTGAGCTGACACCCTGCAACGCGCATTTCCGAGAACTTGCCGAATACGTGAAAAAGGGCGTCTACGAAAAAGGGGGGTTTCCGGTTGAATTTCCGGTCATGTCCCTGGGGGAATCGAATCTTCGCCCAACCGCGATGCTGTACCGCAATCTTGCCTCAATGGACGTGGAGGAATCGATTCGCGGCAATCCGATTGACGGCGTGGTGCTCCTTTGTGGCTGCGACAAAACGACTCCTTCATTGATGATGGGCGCAGCCAGTTGCAACTTACCGACTTTGGTCGTTTCCGGCGGGCCGATGCTTAATGGTTGTTTTAAGGGGCAGAGAATCGGTTCGGGGACCGGCGTCTGGCGGATGTCCGAAGCTGTGCGTGCGGGAACGATGGACATGAAGGATTTCCTTGAGGCGGAGTCCTGTATGAATCGATCGCGAGGGCATTGCATGACGATGGGAACAGCTTCCACCATGGCCTCCATCGTTGAAGCTCTTGGGATGGGACTTCCTCACAATGCCGCAATTCCAGCTGTCGATGCGCGGCGGCAGGTCTTGGCTCATATGGCCGGGCGGCGCATCGTGGAGATGGTGAACGAAAACCTGACGATGGAGAAGATCCTGACACGGGAGGCATTCGAGAACGCCATCCGAACCAATGCCGCGATCGGAGGATCCACGAACGCAGTCATACACCTGATCGCCCTGGCCGGGCGGATCGGAGTGAATCTGAAATTGGATGACATCGAGCTTGGCGCAGATATGCCCTGTTTATTGAATCTGCAGCCATCGGGAGAGTTCCTGATGGAAGACTTTTTCTATGCGGGCGGACTGCCTGCGATACTGCGCGAACTCGCCGAAGCAGGGGCTCTGCACAGGGATGCGCTGACAGTAAACGGGAAAACGATCTGGGAAAATGTGGAGAACGCGGAGTGTTACAATCGCCAGGTGATCTATCCGTTCTCCAGTCCGTTCAAACCGTTGTCGGGGATCGTGGTTTTACGGGGAAACCTTGCCCCCCAAGGGGCGGTGATCAAACCGTCGGCAGCTACTCCTGCGCTGTTGACCCACTGGGGGCGGGCGGTCGTTTTCGAGAACATCGAGCAGTTGCACGAAACTATCGATGATGAAAATCTGGAGATCGACCAGACCTGCGTGATGGTGCTCAAAGGTGCGGGGCCGAAAGGGTATCCTGGATTCGCTGAGGTCGGCAATATGCCATTACCGGCCAAGTTACTGCGCCAAGGCGTCACCGACATGGTACGGGTCTCGGACGGCCGAATGAGCGGAACCGCGTTTGGAACGGTCGTGCTGCATGTTGCCCCCGAAGCTGCCGCGGGCGGCCCTCTCGCACTCGTCAGGACAGGAGATATGATTGAACTTAATGTCCCGGAACGGAGACTTCATCTGGAAGTATCAGACGAGGAACTTGCGCGGCGCAAGGCAGAATGGATTCCGGCCAAAGCGCCTCTCCGCGGCTGGTACAGGTTGTTTTTCGATCACGTTCTGCAGGCGGATCAGGGAGTCGATTTCGACTTCCTCGTTGGTAAAAGCGGAGCGGAAATTCCGCGTCACTCGCATTGAGCTTGACGCTCTGTACAATTGAAATCGGCAGCGATCTCTGCGAGTCGAATGCATCGCCTTATAAATTGAATCGCCCAACGGCTCCTCCCAGTTGTGAGACGACGCACTAACGCCAGGAGAAGCGGTTACGCATGGCCCTGGTAATTGCCTCCTTTACGACGGGATGGCGCAATGCCCAGCGGTACTGGTAGACCTTATTTTCGTATTGCTCCGCGTACTGGACGTTGAGCGCAGCCTCAATCCGCGCAAGCGTCGCCTTACCCCGAATTTTCTCTTCAGCTTCCTCCACGACTTCCAGGCAATACTGTATCACCAGCTTTAGTGCCTTTTGAGACAGGTCATCCATCTCTTCGGTGCAGACCCTAAAGAAGGTTTGCCAACTGAGTTTGTGCAGGCCCACCAGCCACGGCTCTTTTCCAGCGAAGAAGTCGACGCCCGCGGCCTCCTGCTCTGTCAAAAACTCGTCCAACGAAAGCGAGGCGCCGCGGGAACCGGCAAAATTCCAGCGCATTTCCCGATCGATCGGGTGCTTGGCACCGGTACCCGGGTTAGTAACCATTAGAGCGAACCGTTTTCAAGTTTCTGTTGCGAGGGCGTTCTTAAATCAAAAGGACATCTTCTTCCAGCCAATCTTTCTCTTCGATCAGAAAAGCTTGCCTTCCTACCCTGGTAAAGTGTGAGATTCCGCTTCGCATCTCTTTCAGAACTGCCCGAATCAAACTCGTACGAGATTGAAAGCGAAAGATCAAATGGCCAAGGACGCTGGGAAGAAGACGCCGCCCGATCTGGAACTATCGGTATCGACGGTTGAAGAACAAGGTATTCTGGAGAGCTTTTTTAAACTGCCGCATGCGGAGCGCCAGATAATCCGGCAGCTTCTGGGAGAATTCAATCCGCAGCAAGCAGGCATAATCAACGTTCGCGTTCCCTTTGGTGCCAAACAGGTCAAAGAGCGGCGTAAGTTTCTTCTGCCCATCTACAGATTAATTCGGTATCATCGTCTGGTGTTCAACAGCATCGCAGATGGTGCATTCCGCTCGACTTACCTGCCTTGGATCGAATCAATCACGCTCGTCAAGTCTGGGAAGGAGGAGGAACTCGAGCTTCGCCTCAACAGCAATTACGGGAAAATCTGGCGCAATTTAAAGCAACGGCTGAACCAGCCTGGCGTACGCCTCAAGAGCCAATATTCCAGTCGTCTCTACCAATGGGCGAAGCAGTACGTCACGGTCGGATACAAGCGAGTGAGCTTGACTACCCTGCGCCAAGTCTTGGGTTTGAAGGATATTAGGGATAATTCAGGAAAAATCGTTCAGGAAGCACCGCTTGAGGCTTGGGCGAACCTTAAGCAGCGAGCGCTTGATCACGCTCTCAGGGAAATCAACGAGCACAGCGATATTGAGTTAGAGCTGGAATTCACCGGAAGAGGCAGCTATCGAAAAGTTCAGAGCCTAGGCTTTCGAATTACGGCAAAAAACCTGCCAAA
>JAFAQT010000033.1 GCA_019246215.1 Verrucomicrobiota bacterium | reverse complement strand
CCATATGAATATGATCGAGGGCATGGCTTTGGCCAAACGGCTGAGTCCAAGGCAAACTTACTTCACTCATCTTAGCCATGATTTCGGTCATGCTGCTTCGCAAAAGGAATTGCCTAAAAACGTTTATCTTGCATACGACGGCCTTCGTTTGGAGCTGTGAAACGTAGATGACATGAGCCGACAATAAACAGCAATCGCTGCAAATTGTCGGCTCTATGAAACGAACGAATTAATATCCCCTGGTCGTAACAGCCAAAGCAAGTTCGATCAACAGCGTCAATCGGTCCTGAGGCTGGGCTGGATGCGCATATCCGGCAGGTCACGGTGGCGATGCAGGACGTGAGTTCTTGCCAGATGGCAAGCAAAATAAAGCAAAAATGAAATTGAAGACTCTTTACAGCGGGTCTTGACAAACTCGGCCTCCTAGAAGCATAGGCTTCGAGCCTATATCTGACCATTGATTGGCTCTCTATGGGCTTGCCCTTTTGCCCAAGATGTATAACACTTTTGTGTAGTGTTTTTTTATCGGACCTTACAAAATGTCTTTTCGTTGCGTCAACCAGTCCATCTACCAACAGGCTTGCACCCGTGTTACTCCTCTCTTGCGCGAACCGGACGGAAGTCTCCGCGAAAAATGGACCGAGCTCGAGTGGCAGGCTTTGTGGTACTCGGGTGCGTTTGGGACCAGTTTTCGTGCTGTATCCGGTTCCCTCGTCGAAATTGTCCAGTTCGGATTTTGGAATCGCGAGCCTGGACCCGACTTTGTCCACGCATCTCTCCGCGTCGACGGAGAGCAGTTGCTGGAGGGAGACATAGAATTGGATATGCATGTTGCCGACTGGGACCGTCACGGTCATTCGCAAAACCCCGCCTTTGATCGAGTCGTGCTTCACCTTTTCCTCCATAAAACCGGTGCCAGCCATTTCACGCGCACGACACAGAACCGGGAAGTCATACAAGTCCACTTGCAAGCCGAAAGTGACCTGCTACATATCCATCCTCCAATTGCACACCCAGGCCGTTGTTGCGCTCCTCTACGACAGCTACCAGGGCGGACGATCGATTCACTGATCGAGACGGCTGCTCGCGTCCGAATGCGGAGGAAAGCGGATCAACTCCGTCGGGTGGCGATCGTTCACGGCCTCGACGAAGCCCTCTTCCAGGCGTTCGCCGTCGCTTTCGGTTACAAACTTAACAAAATTCCATTCCTGGTGTTGGCTCAGCGAGCTAAACTCCAAATCCTCCGTGAGCAGGGGTCGGCTGCCGAAAGTCTGCTGTTCGGCATCTCAGGTTTTCTGGAAGACCGCAAGATCCATCGTGCGGTGGTCATGGAGCGGGATTATTGGCGGTATCTCTGGGAGCATTGGTGGCAGATTCGCAGCCAATACGCACACCTCGTCCTTCGCCAGAACCTTTGGCGATTCGGAATGACGCGGCCAAGCAATCATCCCCATCGACGACTCGGCGCGCTCGCCGAATTGGTCCGAAGATGGAAGGAAGTTCGGCTGTTGTCGCCGCGACTCGAAGAAGTTGCCGAATGGATCAGCGGATTGTCCCACCCGTTCTGGGATCACCATTTCACGCTTACCTCCCAGCGGACCGTTCGGCCATTCCATCTGCTCGGCCAAACCCGTATCAATGAAATTTTGGCGAACGTCGTCCATCCAATGTTAGTCGCTATGAACCAGGACGACTGGGAATCGTACAAAGGAATCCGGTCCGAGCTAAGCAATCGACGGCTGACGATCGTGTGCCAGCGTCTCTTCGGGGAAACCAATCGGGCAAGGGAACACATCCGTTTCCTCTATCAACAACAAGGACTTCTGCAGATCTTCGAAGACTTCTGCATGGCCGATTTCACGAATTGCGACGGTTGTCGCTTTCCTGAGATGGTCGCCAAACTGTCTGACTGAAATAGAATGTTATTTCCCCTCGCTTTCTGCGCCGAGCAGGGAGCGTCTCTAAATCGATAGGTGACCGACGAGCAACGCAGCCGCCGGGTCATTTTCAGCCGAACCCCTTGGGCCGTGCAGCATGGGCGGTTTTGCGGCGTTTGCTCACTCAACCCGTATCACTTTAGATACGCGCCTTCCAAATTCGCCAACTCTGCGACGGCGCTGAAAAAACCAGCCTCGGACTTCTGCACTAGATAGAAAGCGCCAGAGAAACCCTAAGGTTGTCTCCGGCGCCTCTCCCCCCAACATTATTCAGTCATCCGCTGCTCACAGGGCGGAAATCTCACCAGCGCTGTCACTGGCGTGATCTTTCGCTCTAGCTGCACCCCTGTGAAGTTCCGCACTCCGTGCAGATACCGCACGCTCCGGCACGAATAACTTTCGTGCTGCCGCAGTTCGAGCAACTCATGCCTATATACATGTTCTCCAAAGCCGCGCGAACTCGGTCCGCATGCGTCTTCGATAAGCCGTTACCATTTGTCACAGCCTCTACCGTACCCTCCGAATTCGATCGGTTGGTGATCACGTCAATGATCTCTCTCTCAGCTGTCCGCGACAGTTCCGCTACGGGACGATTGACCGCTTTCTTGTCAATATCAGCGATCTCCTTCATCGGCAGATCAAGCTGCGACCGGCTTGGCGAAATCGCTTCCTTGTAGCCTTTGATGAACTGACATCCGAGCCATCGGAAAATGTAATCTGTAATGCTCGTCGCATTGCGGATATCGGGGTTTTTCGTAAAGCCACTTGGTTCAAAGCGTTGATAGGCAAACTTTTTGACAAGACTCTCGAGAGGCACTCCGTACTGCAGCGCAAGCGATGTCAAAGTCGCGACGGTATCCATCAGGCCGCCAATAGTACTCCCCTCTTTCGCCATTTGGATAAACAACTCTCCGGGCTGGCCGCTATCATACAATCCAACGGTGATGTAGCCCTCGTGGCCGGCGATCTCGAATTTGTGGGTGAGCGAGACCCGGGTATCCGGCATACGGTTCCGAGAAGGTTGCTCGACCTCTGCTCGAAGTGTCTGGATTTCTTTTTCGAGTTCGATGATTCGGCGCTGCATCATTTCTGGTTCAAGTCCCGCCTGAGCGATCTCTTCAGCACCCATGTCCTTCGTCTTTTTGGTGTTCAGCGGCGCGGAGCGCTTCGAACCATCCCGGTAGATCGCCACCGCCTTCAGCCCAAGCTTCCAGCCCCCGATATAGGTGTTCATGATCTCTTCGGCTGTCGCGCCATTCGGCATGTTGACAGTCTTCGAGATCGCGCCGCTCAGGAAAGGCTGACATGCCGCCATCATGCGCAGGTGTCCAAGGTAATGGAGGCTTCGCTCGCCTTTGTATGGCTTGAATGCGCAGTCGAAGATCGGTAAGTGTTCCGTCTTGAGTCCGCTCTTAAGGACGATCTGACTCTCAGGGATCGCTACGTCTTCGATTGTGTCATGCTCATTGATGTGCGCCAGAATTTGCTCCGTCTGCTTCGGTGAATAACCCAGTTTTTCCAGAGCCGATTGCACAGTCTGGTTGACAATTTTCAACATGCCTCCCCCGGCAAGCAACTTGTATTTGACCAGTGCTATATCCGGTTCGATGCCTGTCGTGTCGCAATCCATCAGGAACCCAATCGTTCCGGTCGGCGCCAGGACAGTCACTTGGGCGTTCCTGAAGCCATTTTTTGCGCCCGCGCGTAAAGCGTTGTTCCAAACCTGTTTCGCTTCTTCCTTGAGGAAAGCGAACTCGATCGAGTTCTCGATCTGATCGCAATATTGCCGATGCAATCGTATGACCTCCTGCATCGAATCGACATTGTCTGCTGCGACAGTCCGTGTGAACCCGGTTGCTCTCGAGTCACGATACCCGGGAAACGGCCCCATGGTAGAGGCCGTGCGAGCGCTTTGAAGGTACGCCTCTCCCGTCATGATGGCAGTGATTGATCCGGCCAAGGCCCTTGCTTCGGCTGAATCATACCCGTGCCCATAACTCATCACCAATGCCCCCAGGTTCGCAAAGCCAAGGCCAAGTGTCCGGAAGATATGACTGTTCTCTGCAATTTCCTTCGTCGGATAACTCGCGTTATCCACCAGGATCTCCTGCGCAGTGATAAACACACGGACGGCCGCCTTAAACTTCTCAACGTCGAACATCCCATTCCCTCGCCTGAACTTCATCAGGTTCAGCGAAGCGAGGTTACACGCGGTATTATCCAGAAATAGGTATTCCGAGCATGGATTCGTCGAATTTTGGCGGCCTGTTCCTTTGCAGGTGTGCCACCGGTGAATCGTCGAATCAAATTGCATCCCGGGATCTCCACAAACATGCGTCCCTTCGGCAATCTTTCGCAGCAAGTTGCGGGCCTCCTTTTTCTCACATGGTTTTCCATTCAATACATTGCGTGTCCACCATTCATGGCCATCGATGGCCGCCTGCATAAACTCGTCACTCGCACGGACGGACAAGTTTTCGTTCTGGTACATGATCGAGCCATACGCATCGCCGTTGTAACTGCCGTCGTATCCCTGCTCGATCAGCGCCCAGGCTTTCTTTTCTTCCTTAGTTTTCGCCTCAATGAACTCTTCAATGTCCGGATGCCAATCCTTGAGCGTATTCATCTTGGCTGCGCGCCTCGTCTTGCCGCCGCTCTTCACCACGTTCGCCACCTGATCATAAACCCTCAGGAACGACAATGGACCGCTGGGACGCCCACCGCCGCTGAGCTTTTCGCGCGTACTTCGTAAGGTCGAAAGATCCGATCCGGTCCCGCTCCCGTATTTGAACAACATCGCCTCGCTGGTAGCTAACCGCATGATATCTTCCATCGTATCGTCCACCGCCTGGATGAAACAGGCGGAAGCCTGCGGATACTCATACTGCGTCGGCGCTCGTTCGGCCTCTCCCGCTGCCCGATTAAAGAAATAATTCCCCCGCCCAGACCCTTTCCCAATCCCATATTGCTGATAGAGCCCGACATTGAACCAAACCGGGCTGTTGAATGCACCATGCTGATTCAAGCAGAGCCAGGTAAGATCCCCATAGAACGCTTCTGCCGAGGCTTCGTCGGAAAAATAACCATCCTTGTGCCCCCAATCTGCAATCGTTCGTGTCACCCGATGAATCAACTGACGAACCGAACTCTCGCGGCCCCCTGCGTGCGGGTCTGTACCGTTCGCGATATCTCCATAGAAATACTTCGAAACAGCGATTTTCGTTGCTAACGCACTCCAGGATTTTGGGACTTCCACATCCTCCTGGCGAAAAATCACCTTCCCGACGTCATCGGTAATCTCCGCGACGCGACGTTCCCACTCGATCTCATCAAAAGGCGAACTGCCTTCTTGACTAAAATAGCGCTGAAATTTGAGACCGCTCTTTTTTTTACGTGTGCGCGATCCACGGCGCGTCCTCAAATCACTGGTTCGCACACCTGTTTTCAATTTTATCATCTGGGGACCTTCCTGAAATTTGGGTACCGCTAACAATAAGTTGTTAATAACTGGCCCATTCCCGGGCTAGATCCTGTGGTTAAGTTGTGATTTTTGTGGGATAAGTACCTCCCTAACCCATTATATAGGAGAAGCGTTGTTCATTAAACCCTAGATATTGTGGGGGGCAAGCAAAAAAGAAGCTGCACTGAGGTTTTTTTTGCCTCGCCCAGTTCCTTCCGGGGCTTTCCTGACGCAAAAAAAGCGGCCCTCGTGGCCGCGCCTCTTGAATTGTCTCGGCCCGGGATTGCGATCAGCGGACCAAATCGGATTTCATCTCCGATTTAGGGGTGTTTGTCGCCACCAGACGTCGATCTTCGATCAGGTCCTTGACGGCACGCCCAATGGCTTTGTCGGCAATGGCAACTTCCGTGCCGATGTTGATCCAGTTAAAAATCTCGATCACGTCGGAAGAACGCATTCGAATGCAACCGTAGCTCGCTTTTTTGCCCAAAGAGTCCTCCTCAGGTGTCCCGTGAATATAAATGCATCTGTGGAAGGCGTTCTTGTTGGTGTAGTCCAGTCCGCGCAACCAGATAATGCGACTCACGATCGGATCCCGGCCAGGTGCGTTCACGGACAAAACCTCCCCGGTGTAGCGGCGCCTTTGGAAAACGCCGCCCAACGGTACCGAACCACCAATTTTCGTGGCAACCGCCAGACGGCCGATTGGGGTGCACCAGCTTCCAAGAGCGTCTCCTTCCCCGTAACGCGAGGTGGAAATCCTGTAACTTTTATACACCTTATCTTTCATCACTACGGCCAGCTTCTGTTCTGGAATACTGACGACGAGCGCCGTTTCGAGTACCGGCGCAGGCGCCGGCGTCACGGCGACCGTGGGAGCCGCATTTTGAGGTGGTGGCGCCAGAGACGGGCTAGAATTCAAAGAAGGACTTTGAGCTCGACCGAGTGCCACACACCAGGCCATTAAAAGCGGTATAAAAAAGTGTTTTCCCATCCGTCGTTAAGCAACCGAAATGTCCCTTGGATTCCACTGCGCGCACATAATGCGCTGCCAGACGGAACTGAAAGCCACATAGGCGAAGCCCACTTGGAACAACATGAGAAACGGTAGTGACACAAACTCCCAGTTTTGAAAAGCACGAAATACGAAGTAGGAAAAGTACACAGCGAAGACAAATTCAACGACCGGGATCACCGTTCGCACTGCGGCGTAGCGGCTGCTCTTCCATTGATGCTTTGCCCGTTCAACGCCGTATTTCGGAGTTCGGCAGAAATCTGAGCTACGATTGAAGATTGCTTCCAGAACCCCTCGGGCGTTATTGATCGACAGCCCAATCCCGAGTGCCAGAACAAATGGGAAAAACCAGATTTCACGCTTCCAGTCCTTCGGATGGAGTTCTCTCTGGGCACAAAGATAAAAAACTGTCGAGGAGGCCGTAGTTGCCACAAAGATCGGTAGATCGATCGCCAAGAATCGCATCACACAACCCGCTGCGGGCGAACTGGCCCCGGCGGAAGAAGGATGCATCAACACGCAAAGACAAGCCAACAACAGATACGAAAAGTTCGCCATCAGATGCGCGGTCGCTTCGATCTTGATGAACAAAGGCAACTCGCTTTTCCAGATGCGTGGCAGGACTTTTTTGCAGGTCTGAATCGAACCTTTCGTCCAGCGATGTTGCTGTGATTTGAATCCATCAATATCGATCGGCAACTCCGCCGGCGTGACTATATCGCCCAGAAACACAAACTTCCATCCACGTAACTGCGCCCGATAACTCAAATCGAGGTCTTCGGTCAGTGTGTCGTGCTGCCAACCGCCCGCTTCGCCGATGCAGTGCTTCCGCCACAGACCCGCTGTCCCGTTAAAATTGAAGAAACGGCCCGTTCGACTGCGAGCTGTTTGCTCCAATACCAAATGCCCATCAAGCAGAATGGCTTGAGCCCGCGTCAGCCACGAGTATGACCGATTGATGTGACCCCATCTAGTCTGAATCATCCCCACGCGGGGATCGACGAAATGGTGGATGCATTCCTTGAGAATGTTGCGAGGCGGAACGAAGTCTGCATCCAGAATAAAGAAAAAATCACCCTTCGCCTTTTTGAATCCGTAATCCAGTGCGCCGGCTTTGAATCCGACACGATCCTTGCGGTGCAGAACGACTGCATCAAACCCGCGCCCTTGAAGGTTGGCAATGCTGCGCTCAGTTAATTCGCGAGTCTCGTCTGTCGAGTCATCCAATACCTGAATCTCCAATTTATCGCGCGGATAATCGAGCTCACTGATGGCTTTCAGGAGCCGTTCGACAACATGCACTTCGTTGTAAATAGGGAGTTGGACCGTAACTGTCGGGAGAACATCGAACTTTGACGCGGGCGCGGGCTTTCGATTGCGATTTTTGAAATAGAGATAAAGAATCGAATATCGATGAATGCCATATGCAGACAGCCCCAGAACCACGCAGAAATAGCAAATAGTCCAAAGCACTGTCCAGATATGTCCATGCATATTGAGGAGTGATTATCAGAGGGTTAAGGCCGAAAATCCCCGCGTCATGATGCCCCTTTGACTCCGATGGTCAAGAGGAAATCCTTGGCATAACCCCTCTGGTCAGGTGCCAATAAAGGCGATATCTTTAACCTTAACACGGATGCGTATTGGATTGTGGCCCTCGATTTTCGCCAGCCCTTTTTTCGGTTTGGCTTTGGCTTCCACCGCTGTTATCGAAGCCCAGAACGCTTCTGACCTGGCGACTGATCCTCATTTTCGGGAGGAGTTAGGAGTCAATCAGTACACCGCCCCCTCGATCGAACAACTGTTCAACACCCTGGATACCCTCAAACCGATCCCCATCCGAGAACTGACACGTCCTCTCCGGGCCATTCGTCTTGACAACCGAGCGAAATTTGCACTGAGCTTCGGCGTCCTGATCGGCGATGGGTTCCTCGCTGTCGAAGGGGAAGAGACTAAGTCGATCGAAACACTCGGCCGCGAACTGTTCCGTCGAGCAAAGGGACTTGGCGTTCAGCAGCGCGTGAGCAGGCACAGCAAGCAGCTGCTCGATCTGGCCAAGCAAGTAGACTGGGCTGGACTTCGCAAGGAATTGATCGTCACACAAAAGGATGTTGAAACGGCCATGCTCGATTTGCGCGACGAAGAAATGGTCCATCTGCTGAGCCTCGGTGGCTGGATTCGCGGGCTGGAGATAGGTGCTGCCAGTGTCGCTGCGGATTTTTCGCCGGAACGAGCTTCCAAGCTGCGCCAATTGGATTTGCTCGATTATTATTTAGAGCGTCTGAGCACCCTTTCCCCGCCTTTAAAATCCACGCCGCTGGTCGCCCAGATCACCTCAGGGCTCAAAGATGTTCGCCAGAAGCTCGGCGACACCCCGGTGGTCTCGCTGGAAGATGTTTCGGCCATCCAGACGACCGCGCGCAACCTAGTCGGTCTAATCGAAGGGGATACCTCCACCGCTACCGCGACCCGATCAGAGTAGGGCGCCGCAATCCTCCTCGCATTCGTGTCACTTCCATCATGACCGGAGTGTCCCATGCCAGCAGCACAAGAGAGAGGCCGAAATAAAAATTACATTTTGCTGTTGTGTTCTAGGTTCGATCACTGATAGTAATAACATTTATTTAACGTGTTCTATATTCCAGTATGAGCCGTTCCACCCCATTTTCCCCTCCTGTCCCAGAGATGCTCAGTGCAGTTGCCGAGATGCTTCGAAATCTGGAGCAAATTTCGAGTGACCCTTCCGTTATCGGCCAGTGCCCCGAACTGCCCGGCATCGTTCTCGACAAAGTTCTCGCAACTGCTCTGGATCGCGACGGACCCGAATATGCCAAGGTCAATCGCGATTATCAGGCCCTGAGAGGGCACTATTTCAAGGCGTTGGCCGCGCACCCGGTCGGCAGAGCTTTGGCGGCGCTGGCGGTCGGTTCGGCCGGCGTTGAATTGATGGAACTAGGACGCCCACCAGCGTTTGTGGCAGAAATTCGTTATCAAGGGGGCAGGCCGGCACGCGGGCGGCGAGAATCTTACAATTGCCACCATATCGTCCCAAAAAGCATTCGCCCGGAATCCGGCGCTGTTCCAGTGAATCACCCAACCAATTTCGTGATCGCCAAAACAACCCGTCGGGGTCTCGACCAATCGGATAATCCGCATCATTTCTGGCACAGTCTGTTTCTTCACCCCCAAACCCATAACGCGCCGACCGAACCGATCCCGGTCTACGTCGTCCGCCCACTGTTTCCATTTTATCCTCCGATCACCCAGGGCTTCCGGACCGTGGCAGACCTCCGCAATAAGCTCGCAGCGCTGGGGGCCCCTCAGCTTCCGGAAGTCTGGGAAAGCCGGATCCTGGAGTTTTCGAAGGCAGCCAAGCATCGACCATACGCTGTTCCAAAAGAATTCCATGAGATCACCCGGATGTTCGGCGATCTTTACACGGCTCAGAACAAAGATCCGGCGCTGAATCAACAAATGCGTGCCAGCCTCGCCGAGCAAGCAGCAAGATTGGCTGCTGATTTTCTGCCCGCCGGCGCCTATGTGAATGGTAAGAGACTGCCGCCAGATCACAGACCAAAGAAATCGATCCCGCTGATTGAATCCAAAATGCAGCCCGAAACAGTCGTTCAACCAACCCCAGCGCGGCGAAAGTCGCGCACCGTCAAATGCCAACTGCAAAAGCCGGGAATACCACCGCAAGCAAATCACCCAAAGGTCTAGCTCCCATGTCCCTGAATATGCGATTTTTAAAAGAATTGAGTGATCTCTTCGTAGACGACCTCAAACGGTCCGACTACTATCGGACACTCCCGAAAGACGAGCGGCGCCATCTCGATGACCGACTGGCAACAGACGCTTCAGAGGGGCTGTTTCCTCTGCTTCCCGGCGCCGAGGAGGCGGAACTGCAGAAGCTCTCACAAGCGATCTACGCAAAACTCCATACTCAGTTGCCTGCCACCGTCGTGGATATTCTTCGCCAAGTCGATGGTTTTTCCCAGAACGGCGTCTCATTGTACGGCGTCGACGCGGAGTTTCGCGATGACCAGTTTGATTCCGGTCCCGGTCTTTTGGCCGAGAATCTCGTGAACTGGTCCAGTTTCCCTGAGACAGTGCAAAAATACCTGTTCGTTGGAGATTCGGATCTCTGGCATTTCGCAGTTGAACTGGCCACCGGAGATCCAGTGGTCCTGCACAAAGTGACACTGAACCAGGCGCACCGGTTTTCAACCATGGACGAGCTAGTGAACGACATGATGCAGCAGGCATTAGGGGACTTTGGCGAGGAACCCGAGGGTGCTGAAGATAAACCCGGCAACCATTCTGCAGGTTTCCATTTCTCCAACAATTAAGCGCAGCATCATTGGATTTGTGGCACTACGTTCAACGGTGGCTCCCACGCTATCCGAGAACACAACTTTCTTGGCTGTTTACGGTTCCCTGCGCCGCCGCACCCTCGCGAAACAAGGTTTTTTGGTGCAACGAAGTCTTCGGTTTCATGGATACGGTGTGTTGAAAGGCCTTTTGCTCATCCAAAATGGGTATCCAGGAGTTCTCGAATACCCGGGGCTAGTAAGAGTCGAGGTTTATCGCGTTCTCAGCGAAACCGTATGGTCAACCCTTGACCGATATGAAGCCTGTCGCCCCTCGCTTGGCTACCGTGCTCTTTTCTACAGAAAACAGGTAACTCTTCTGCATCCGACGATTCAAACGTGGGTCTATTTTCTCGGAAGAGAGATTCCAAGGGGGACCAAAAGCTCCTTGCCTGTTGTCGCCCGTCAGCCCGAGACGTGACACTCTGTGGGAAAAATTTCTATTTTCAGCCGTAGCGCTGATCCTGATTCGCATTGATACTCATTGGAGAGTGCGGATGATCGATTAACCCCAAGAGCCCAAGCCAAGAATTAGACCGCTAAATCTGCGGCGTCTGTTTCGCAAATCAGAAAAGATATATGGATACTCCCTTCGCAATAGCGACAAACGTCGAGAAAGAGACCGGAAATAACTACCGGATCGACATCGAAATCATTGTTCCAGTGACCCTCGAAAAATTCCGGCTGGATTTGAACGAACTCGTCGATCAACCGCATCAGATAGGCGGATTTCCACCCTCTGGCGAATGGGGAAATGTCGTGGTGACCACGCGTGGTCTTCCAAAGTTGAAACCAGGAGACAAAGTTCCTGTGGTAGTGCAGGAGTAACCAGCCTCGTTTTCAGGAGTCGACGGGCGCAGAGCGATCTCAAAGCGATTGCAACAACTCTTCTGCGCGATCGATTGCCTGGTTCAGTTCCTGGGCGGCATGAGCGTAATCGGAGCCTCGAAGCGTTAATGGTTGCTCCGAGAACTTCCGATATTTGCGAATGACGTTCACAAGATCAGCGAGGGCGTTGTGGCGATCCTTGAGCGTCTTGCGAACCGCGTCTTTAACCAATCTCCCTTCAAGGTCAATTGTTTTCCTAGCCGGTGGCGGCAGCTCCATTCCCGCGATGTCCTTGAGGACCCAGCGGATCTCTTGAAGGATTTCCCAGGCACGTTTTCGGGAGGATCTCGATGCTTCCAGCTCGTCGAGGAGATGTTGGAGTGCTTGAGGAGTGATCGACACAACTGTATGTTCATATGAACAGGTGCTCGGCGTCAAGCCGTATCCAGGAACATGTCGTCCACCCTGTGAGCAAGCGGCGAACTGGGAAGCTCGAAATTTTAGATACATCTCAGGGGTGTGCCGTAATTAATTGGAAGTCCGAATCCTCCGCAGGTTCCCGAGGAAATTGTTTCTGGGTCCGGCGGGCTGAAGCACCATCTTCGCCAGTGTGGCGCTCGCATAAACGGCGAGGGTGCCAGCCGGTCAGCTGCTGTCTTTCAAGGCAGCCCATTTTGAACGCAACGACAGCCCCCACTATATGCGAGACGTACAGCGGTGGCGGCTGGACGAGCTGCTGGCAAAGCTTGGCAATTCTCCAGGGAGAGTTGATAAACTTTTATTCCTTTGTTACGTCATGCTACGGCATACACACGCATCAAATTTGCTCATGCGTATAAGCTTATGAGATCGTACGAATTTTCGCGTGTGTTCTTGCCCGAAAGAAAGGAATCAGCATGAAAGGCGAAGTTGAAGCAGCGGTTGTTAGCATTCGCGAGAACACCCAGGAAGGGACAGCAAGGATAAATTTACGCTGGGAAGGCACGCACCAAATATCCGATTTTGCCCTCGATAAATTGGGCAAAGTTCTGAATTCTGAAGGTGAAACTGAGCATAGCGGATGGGCCATTGTCGAGCTACCCGTACAAGCGAGCGTAGGAAAAGTCCTGCCTCTGCTCAAAGAGGCAAAATGACGGGGGCGCCTCCTGGACCAGATTCACGGGCGTCGGTCAGGTTTCAGTGTACCGTCTCGCGTATATTATGGCGATTGCCGCAGGTCAGTTGGCTGTGTTCAAGGCGGTCCGAGACGGTACACCAGCTGAAGCCGCCTTCAGACCCGTGAACAGCCCGCTCGCACAGCCCGAAGCGGCGTTCCTGCGAAAATCCCACGGTCGATGTCGTGTGCTGCCCGGCGTCACAATTGTTGACGCACGAGTGTCGAGCGGCTGCAGTTGTTGTTCAGAATTCGACGCTTATCGTGCACAGCAGAGACGTCCGTCGCGACTGTTTTCAGACCTGAAAAACCTGCCAGGGGTCCGGAAATTGAAAACCGGCCCCCGTCAGCTCTCTCAATATCTCTTTTACCACATCCGGGATCCAGCACCGACGAGGTGAACCCCTGGCTGTCCGCAAAGTCTCGCTGACCATAAGTCCGTCGTGAAGGACGTAGATCCCGCCCTCACGACACTTTGCATCTTCAATAATCCATTTCGCAGGTCTTTTCGTCCGCTCGGACCTGAACCAGGGATCGATAACAAAGTGAGTGACAGGTATGATTCGTCTCGTCCTGGCGATCTCTCGGACAGCGGAGGTCACGAGCCCGTACGGCGGACGAAACCAACGAAGAGGATGGCACGGCTCACCGACCGCTTCGCAGATCGCTTGATCACACCGGGCAAGATCCAGCCTGAATCTTTCGAAGTTCCACAAATCGGCAAACTGATGGTGAAATGAGTGGTTTGCCAGCAAATGCCCGGCGTTTGCAATCGCGCGGGTCTGTTCCGGCCGGATCGCTACTTGGCAACCGACCAGACAGAAGCAGGCTTTCACGCCGAACTCGTGCAAGATAGCTAGCAGGTCGTCGGTTACCTCCCCCGCCGGACCGTCATCGAAGGTAAGCACGCAGTGGCCGGGTGCTAGACAGCATTGCTTGCGAGAAACAAGGATGGAATTGATGAGCATGGTCTGATGCGAGATTAGGATGGACCAATGTAGGCAGAGCAGTGCCAACCTCTCCAATGGAACTATATGTAGAAGGAGGGCAGGTATTGGCAGGGTACAACTGGACCGCCATCTCGCGTCGGGTTTCAGCAAGAGTCCCACGAAAAAGGCTGTTCGCCGATCGTTATCTTGCACTCGCGCCCTAGTTGCACGTTAGTATCACGCCATCGAAGCTGGAACAGTGCGGACTTTGCAAAAACCGCCTGAGGGATGGGAAGAGGAAACGAGCAAGGCGTGCGCAGAAACGTTATCTTTGGAGTGTTGCTTTCGTTGCTCTTTTTGACTGCTGTCCTAGGCTTGGCTTGGAGTACGCTCTCCGCAAGCCTGCCCACTCTGGATGGCAATCTTGAGGCTGCGGGACTCGAACGTCCCGTGGAAGTGGAACGTGATACTCTGGGCATACCCACAATTCGCGGACAAAATCGCAAAGACATCGCTTACGCGACCGGGTTTGTTCACGCACAGGATCGTTTTTTTCAGATGGATACCTTGCGTCGCCGCGCTGCGGGAGAGCTCTCCGAACTTTTCGGACCAGCGACTCTTCAGGCCGACCGTGAAGCACGCGTTCACCGTTTCCTGGCTCGAGCCAATGATGAATTTGACGCGTTCCATAAAGACGAAAAGGAACTTCTCCAAGCCTATGCAGATGGAGCAAATTTGGGCTTACGCCAGCTCAAAGCAAAACCTTTTGAGTATTATTTACTCGGCGTTGAACCCAGGAGGTGGACGCCGCAGGACTGCATTCTGGTGGTCTACGCGATGGCGCTGGATTTGCAGGAGAGACCAGGACACGTTGAGCTTGCCTTGGACGCGCTGAAGAGGACTTTGCCGGAAACGGCCTTTGAATTTTTCGCTCCCAGCTTCTCTTCCTGGGACACACCGCTCGATGGGAGTGAATCTAGCTCCCAGCCACCCATCCCGAATGGAAATGATTTCGATCTCCGAACAGCGAGGACCCAGGTATCGCCTGGGACGGCTCAGCAATTTAATCTTGTCATGCCGGATTTATCGGGGCGAAGGCTTGTGGATTCTGGACCTGAGAGCGGGAGTAACTGCTGGGTTGTAGCCGCTCCCCGAACGCACAGCGGAATTCCGATCTTAGCGAATGATCCTCACATGAACCTGCGGGTGCCGAACATCTGGTACCGGATCGCGTATTCGTGGTCGTTGTCAGCCTCTGGACCTACAAACTACGTTTGCGGGGTTAGCATTCCTGGGACCCCGCCGGTTGTCATTGGCAGCAATGGCCATGTCACGTGGGGGTTAACCTTTCCATATGTCGATGCCGACGACGTTGTCCTGGTTGAGACGAAAGACAACGATCCCAACTTATACCGAACCCCCCAAGGGTGGAGATCGTTCGAAGATTGTTCGGAGTCGATCCGGATCAGAGGCCGGGACTCGGCAATATTCAAATTCCGAACCACCGTTTGGGGGCCAATTATCGGGAGAATGCCAGACGGGACTCTGCAGGCGCTCCATCAGGTGATCGATCAAAGCGGCACTATTAATTTGAATCGACTACAGCTTGAAACCGCGAGAACAGCGCAGGAGGCTTTGGCGATTGCCAAGATTTCAGGTGTCCCTGACCTAAACTTCTTCGTTGCCGATAACTCAGGAAAGATCGGGTGGACCATTATGGGTCCTATTCCGCACCGCATCGGCTTCGATGGACGATTACCCGTTTCCTGGTCCGACGGGTCCCATCACTGGGACGGCTGGTACGCTTCGGACCAATATCCTGAGTGCTGTGGGACCAACATGGACTTTATTTGGAACGCCAACAATCGAATGGTTGGGGGAAGTGAATTGGCTAAGCTTGGCGATGGCGGGTACGACCGGGGGGCGAGAGCGCGCCAGATTCGCGACGATTTGCGACAGTTACGCTCTGCCAAAGAAAAAGACATGCTCGATATCCAACTCGACGACCGCGCTGTCTTTCTCGAACGGTGGCATAGCCAGTTGCTCTCGACATTATCGAAGCCTGGAGCAGTGTCGAATCGTGAGAGAGGCGAATTCCAACGTCGGCTGGGGGACTGGTCGGGCCGCGCCGACGCGAGGTCAGTCGCCTATCGATTGGTCCGGGAATACCGCGAAGAGGTTGCCCGCCGGGCGTTTGAGCCTATCTCTGATTCTGCCAAGAACATATACCCCGATTTTTCCTACGATTCTCTCAAGTTCGAGGACCCACTTTGGAGGATGGTAAACTCGCAGCCGGTAAATCTTCTCAACCGCCGCTACGATACCTGGAATGCCTTGTTTTTGTCTGCTGTAGATTCTGTGATTCAGAAAATGAAAGACCGAGGGGATGATTACTCCCGCTACACGGTTGGCGAAAAGAATGCGACGCGCATTCAACATCCGATGGGTGCCGCACTTCCCTGGCTAGGCCCGTGGCTTAACATGCCTGTGGATCGACTGCCCGGCGACCGATTCGACATGCCGAGAATTCAGGCTCCCGCCTTCGGATCTTCACTTCGAATGGCCGTCTCTCCCGGCCGGGAAAAGGAAGGGTATCTGATCATGGCATGCGGGGAGAGTGGGCATCCACTGTCGCCGCACTACCGGGACTGTCATGAGGCATGGGTGAAGAACACCCCAACGCCGTTTCTCCCGGGCATCGCGGCCCACAAGATTCTGCTACGGCCGCTGGATGCTTCCCCGTGACTTTGGAGTTTCGGTAGTAGCACCCTGATTCCGCGGACTGCAATTGCCGTGGTATCCTTGGCCGCAATGGCTTGAAAAGTCCAAACAAGGAATGGGAAAGGCAGCGGGATTCCGAAACCGATTCCGGCGTGGGCCGGTTGTGCAACAGAGAACCCCAAAACTGCCGCCAGAGCCAGAAGAACTTTTTTCATGCGGACAAACCTCCACCAAGATGAACCTGGCGCAACTTCCTTCGAGCCGTCGACCGTGCGAATTTCCGATGCAACGACGACCCAGACTCGTGAGCAATCGAACCATTTTTTTTGGCGAACATGGCCGATAAGGGCGTATTATTAAGGGATGAAAATCTGTACGAGCGCCCGCATAAACGACGCTCTGATCGAGATTGAAGATCTAGAGCAACCTGATCCCGAAAATCGCTACACCGTCGTTTGGAGGGATAAAGACGAAGAGAACCGCTATTCCGCAAGGTCGATAGAAGACGCCGAGGAATATTACCAATACCGGTGCCGTCTTGCGGAACAGCGAAGAATCTGAAAGAAACAAAGACAAACAACTCCCACTGCATCAAGACGAGACAGTGATCGTGCCGCCAAAATCCGCTCCGAAACGCTTTCCCGACCAGCTTCGATGCCGTCGGAACATTCATTGGGTGTCAACTCGACGACACTCACGTTTATGACATTTCGATCCGAAGCCTGAATTTGATCGGAACCTGTCTGAGATAGGCTCTAGAGCTCTGCCGTCGGAGGCTCGCCGTAAAGCAGTTCGCGAGTGGGACGACGCGTCTCGAATTCGCTCAGGCCCACGCGGCGGGATCCTCTACTCTAAGATCCTGGAAGGGCGCGGCTTCCGTTCGAAGGCGGGATTTCTAAACGATTCTCCAGGCCCTGGTGCCGTTTTCTTCATTGTCGCAGGGGCGTTCATTCATCACGTGAGGCCGGTCCTCATACCAGATCGGTTGATCTTCATCATAGAGTCCCACGACGCGTTCCGGAACGGTTGGGAATGCGCCGAGAGCAGCTCTTCTCGCGAGATCCAGAACGATCACCTTCTCTCTTGGATTCTCCTTTGTGATTTCTGATTGCTTGCGCTGGACGAGGTACTTCGGAACTTCAACAACCGCTTCGTGCTGTTTTGTCATTGGCGCGCTCTCAGTCCCGATTTTTGGGGTGAACTTCAATTGGACGTAAAAGAATTGATCGCTCATAATGCAAAACATTCCTTAAGATTTAGACGCATTTGGGCCACCGGCGCTTCATGTTATGACAAAATAACCGATCCCTGGCCGGAAAAACCGTGATTTCATTGTGACCGGCGCGTTCCGCTTGGCGTCTATTATGATCTGGACAATAAAACTGAAGCAAGGTTAAGGAGAGTCAATGACGTCGCATGAACCTCGGTTACAGATCCCAGACCAGCCAGTGCCTTCGACTGGCATAAAAAAGGTGATCAAAAAATTCAATCGCAACACGACTTGGGTTGCAGCTGGACTTCTGGGTTCCGTGATCTTCGCGGCTCTGATGGTTGCGCTCCAGGAGCGACACGCGCAGGCGGACGGTCTCAGACAGGAGAGCGGCCAGAAAACAAACGACCTCTTGTCGAAGCCCAACCCCGTCGCGATCTCTGACGCCGCGGGCTTGAACGAACGCAGCACCGGGGAAATAACTTCGAGCCAGGCGACCAGCGTCGACCACAACTTGACTCCTGAGACAAATCCCCCCGAAATGCAGCCGAACGCGATCTCCTGGTCTCCGACGCAGCGCTCAGGTTCTGCACGAGTGCTAACAAAGAACCCCCATGTACGACTTCGCTCATCGCTGCATCCCAGATATGTTGACGTGAAAACGCGGTTGATCGCGCTTTGGCATCAAAGTTTGCGACGTGAGAAATCTCCCGGCTGGATACTCTTTTCGAAATCAAACAGTTGGCAGAGAAAGAACGTCAGTGACACCGTCACAACGAGCCATTGATAAAATTTCAGCCGAACCAATTTTAGACCAGCGGATCGACTTTTCCCTGTGCCACCGATTCCTGAAGTATTGGAAAGAGGTGAGAGCTTGGTTGTGAACAGCCGGCGTTAGAGCGAATACCTACGGCTTTTCCTTCGGTCGTCATTTCTCGGCTACTTACTGCGTCCGGCGGGGCTCGAACCCACAACCTTCGGCTCCGGAGGCCGACGCTCTATCCAGTTGAGCTACGGACGCGAGTGCCCGGATCGTAAATCCTGTTCTCGCCGGCGTCAAACGTCTATACAGGGAAGCTCTTTTAAGCGGTGATGCAGCCTCGGGTAGAGCCTTCGCTCTCCCGCCAGAAGGAGGAAATGCTGCCGGCATTTCGGCGACCGAAGAATCATCAATGAAACGATCGCTCCGCCTTCCTCTCCTCTGACCAGGGCGACGGTTAGGAATCTATTTTCACCATTCGCTTGCGAAACCGGTCACCTTGGTATTTGAAAGAAAGCCAACCCAACGTGCCAAGTAATTTTTCATGCCAAAACCGGTTCATCGGATCCATTTTCTAGGAATCTGCGGAACAGCCATGGGTGCGGTTGCTGCTGCTTTCCGCGAACTGGACTTCGTGGTCACGGGATCTGACGACAATGCGTATCCGCCGATGTCTACCTTCCTAGAAGGAAAAGGAATTAAAATCTCAAATGGATTCACGCCCGAAAATATCCCGGCGGAGGTTGACCTAGTCATCGTCGGAAATGCGCTTTGTCGCGGAAATCCTGAACTAGAAGCGGTTCTGGATCAAAGGCTTCCGTATCGCTCGCTTCCCGAGACTCTCAAGGAATTTTTTCTGCAAGACAAAACCAATATCGTGATCACCGGGACCCATGGAAAGACAACAACAACCTCGCTCATCGCCTGGATCTTTCGCGAAGCTGGCTGCGACCCTGGTTTTTTGATCGGCGGAATCGCTAGAGACTTGGCGCAAGGCGCCGCTTTTACGAATTCGAATTATTTCATTATCGAAGGCGACGAATACGACACCGCGTTTTTTGACAAACGGTCTAAATTCCTTCACTACCTCCCAGAAACGGTCGTGATCAATAATATCGAATTTGACCACGCCGATATTTTTGCGGATCTCGAGGAGATCAAGCTCAGCTTCCGACGCCTGGTGAACATTGTGCCAGGACGAGGATACATTTTCATCAACGCGGATGACCCAAACTGCGCGGAGGTCGTAACGAAGTCGCTCAGTCAGGTTTTCACTGTAGGTTTCAGGGAAGAGGTCACCCATCAGATCACTGAGGTGCACTATGACAGCGCCGGAGCAGAGTTCGTTCTGAGGGACCATTCATTTCGATTGCCATTAATCGGGGAGTTCAACGTTCGAAATGCGGCGATGGCAGTTTCGGTTGCGTTGGCGTACCGGTTGCCGATTGAGGTAATTCAAAACGCACTGGCTCGATTCGCAGGGGTAACGCGTCGCCAGGAACTCCGTGGCGAAGTCAAGGGGATCAAGGTGATCGATGACTTCGCCCATCATCCCACAGCGATCCGCGAAACGCTTTTTGCGCTGAGACATCGATATCCTGGACACAAAATCTGGGCCATCTTCGAGCCCCGATCAAACACGACACGGCGCGCTATTTTTCAGACAGCGCTTCCGGAAGCGCTGAAGCTTGCGGATGGCGTCATCCTTGCACGGGTGGCCAGAGTAGATCAGTTGCCATCGGACGATCGCTTGGATCCGGAGCGAGTTGTTCAAACGATCCGAGCATGCGGTGTCCCCGCCTTTTACGAACCTTACGTGGAAGACATTTTGCATCGGGTAAAGCCGCTAGCCAGACCCGGCGATGTCATCGTAGTTTTCAGCAACGGCGGTTTTGAGGGGATTCACCAACGTTTGTTGACGGAGTTAGCGGCCGCATGAATTTCGAGTTTCAACGGCATCGGGTCCATGACTATCAGTTTCTAAGCAAACGCTGGCAAAACCTCGCCCGGAAAGCCAGATTGAAAACATTGGGGTATTGCACGGCGGAAGAATTTGAGCTTTTCTGCTTTATCTCACCGGCATTGACAAATGCGGGCGGGATCTACTTATCAGCAGGAATCCACGGGGATGAGCCGGCATCAACCGAAGGACTCTTTCAATGGGCCGAACTCCATTGCTCGATTCTGCACGAAATACCGGTGATGATTTTTCCGTGCCTTAATCCCTGGGGTCTGGTGCACAATCGAAGGACAGATTCTGAAAACCGCGATTTGAATCGATGCTATCATTTAGACACCATCCAGCGCATCAATGCCCAAATAGAACTGCTGCGGGATCGAAAATTCCGTCTCGCCATGTGTCTCCACGAGGATTACGACGCTCAAGGAGTTTATCTCTACGAAATACGTAAAAAACTGACCACTTTTGGGCCAGAACTCCTGGCGGCAGCCGGATACTATGTACCGATTGATCCGCGCCAAACCATCGAAGGACGCAGAGCCGACCAAGGTTGGATTGCCCGGAAAATCAATATTAAGAAGTTTCCGGTCGTCGCGGAAGCAATTTATCTCGCGTCAAATCATAGTGAGCGCACGATCACCGCGGAAACGCCTTCCGAATACGACCTCGGCCCGAGAATTCAGGCTCACGTTGCGATGATCCAACGGGCAATCGAGCTGAGCTTTGTCTGAACGTCTAAGCCCAGGACTCCTGCAGCTTCTGTTTTCTACCTCCTGCGCTTAGCCGCCTGGTGCCCCCTCCCCCCCGGGTTTGGTCATCTCCACCGGATCCAACGCCCGGTTAAGCTCCGCTTCCGGGAGTATCTGCTTTTCCCGGCAGATCTGGCGAACAGTTTTCCCGGTCTTGGCGCTCTCCTTAGCGATTTCAGCCGCGCGATCGTATCCGATCATCGGAACTAGGCTCGTGACCATGGCCATACTGTACTCGACCAATTCCTTACACCGTTCGCGATTTGCGGCGATTCCGCTCACACATCGGTCCTGAAACTCCCGAACCACATTGGATAACAACCGGACGTTCTCAAGAAAGTTATGAGCCATCATCGGCATCATGACGTTCAATTCCAAATTCCCATTGGCTCCCCCCCAGCAAATGGCCGTGTCGTTGCCGATCACCTGAGCGCAAACCTGCATCACTGATTCACAAAGTACCGGATTAACCTTTCCCGGCATGATCGAGCTACCGGGCTGCGTTGCAGGCAATTGAATCTCACCGATACCGCAACGAGGGCCGCTACTCAGCCAGCGAAAATCGTTGGCGATTTTGAAGAGGCTGACTGCCAGAGCGCGTATTTCGCCGCTCGCCTCCACTAGTCCGTCTTTCGCTCCCTGCGACTCAAAATGGTTGCGCGCTTCGCGAAAGGCCACGCCAGTCCTGTTCCAGAGATAGCCCATTACGCGCCCGGGAAATTCCGGATGGCAATTTAATCCAGTTCCGACCGCCGTTCCGCCCAAGGCCAGCTCTTCGACCGCAGCTATGGCGTTCCCCGCTCGGAGCTTGCCATATTCGATTTGTTTGGCGTATGCGCTGAATTCCTGTCCAAGTCGGATTGGAGTGGCGTCCATCAGGTGTGTTCGACCGATTTTAATAATGTCCCAGAACTCCTGGGTTTTCGCTTCGAGTCCATGCTGTAGATGTTCCAGAGCCGGCATGAGGTCATTCCGAACCGATTCACCAACAGCAATGTGGATTGCGGTCGGAATCACATCGTTACTGGATTGGCCCATATTCACATGATCGTTCGGGTGGACAGGATCCTTCAGCCCGATCGGTTTTCCCAGCTTTTGACTCACCCGGTTCGAGATCACCTCATTTGCGTTCATGTTCGTGCTGGTGCCTGAACCGGTCTGGAAGATGTCGAGCGGAAAATGACTGTCCAACCTTCCCTCAATTACCTCCTCCGCGGCCTGAACGATGAGACGGGCGCGCTCCTCGTCGAGTCTCTCCAGATCCCGGTTCGCCTGCGCGGCGGCCCATTTGATAAGTCCGAGCGCACGAATGAATGGCCGACCGAACCGATATCCGCTGATCGGGAAATTTAGGACTGCGCGCTGGGTCGTCGCCCCATACAGTGCTTCGGCGGGCACCTCCATGGTGCCCATAGAGTCTTTTTCAGTGCGTGTTTGCATTCTTGGGATAATTTATTGATCTGCTCGCCTCCAGGAAATTGAAAGCCGATTCTTCATGATCTCCAGCCCCAACACTCCGCATTTAATTCGCACCCTTGCGCTAATTCTCAGATGAGACACCTCGTGCGCCGGACCTTGAAGAAACGTCACAAACTCCTGGATAACATTGCGCAACGCAAAAAGATACAGACACCAACTTGGATGAGGACGCCTCCGCCTGAAACCGGATACGGGTTCGGCTCTTTCTTGCCTGTTGTAGAATGCGCAGTTGACACGCTGGACTTATTTCCATAACAGGCCTACAGTTGTAATTAACTTTACTATCTAAAGCACCTGTGAGTGAAACTCCTAATCATAATCTTCTCACCGTAAAGGAAACTGCCGAATATTTACGGATACCGCTCCCCACTGTTTACTACCTCGTTCAAAGGGGGCAGATACCCGCGATTCAAATTGGCGGACGGTGGCGAATTAAGAAATCCTCGCTGGATCGGGATATTCTCCGGCAAGATAAACAGGGCCAACCAACAGTGTTGGTGGTGGATGATGATCCTGATCTCCAAGAATTATTTAAAGCATTTCTAAAAAAAATCGGGTTTAGTCGAGTCGTCGTCGGAACCGCCAAGGACGCCGTCGGCAGCCTGCGAAAACAAAAGTTCGATTTGATGTTTTTGGACTTGCAGTTACCGGATGCACCCGGAGATCAGGTGTACAAAACGGCTAAACACATCGATCCAGACTTGAATGTCATCGTGATTACCGGTTACCCAGACAGCGAAGTTCTGGACAGGATTTTGCAGATTAGCCCTGTGACAGTTCTGAAGAAACCCCTTAAAATCGAGCAGCTAAACCAGACTGTCAAAATCCTTGGGCACTCCACCGCGAGAGTGGAATCATAGAAACCACGGATTTTGCCAGACCGATTTGCGCAGTGCATCTCGCGCGCCGGCCGCAAAAGAGATAAGCCGCCGGTCGCTTCATGGTTGTACCTCGGAAGTTTTTACAGGACGGTTTTCCCGCCAGCTTTTGGCGGCTGCTAATCCCAAGCGGAGCGTTTCCAGAGCGTCCTGTGGCCCGGGCGAAGGTTGCCTGGCTTCCAGCAGTGCCGAAAAAAACGATTCTAATTCCAAGCGATACGCCGCTTGAAATCGGTCCGGGAAATTCTCGAAATGATCGAAAGTGGAAGTGAAATCCCTGGCCAAAAGAAGGGGCGTTTTCTGTGCAGCCTCCACCACGACCTTAGCAACAGCACCGGCGACTTCGGTCCGAATATCATATCCCCAATTGGAGTGACGGGATGTTTCAACCACCCCCAACGCCCCATTGCGAAACCTCAGCAACGTCACTGCCGTGTCGGCGTCCTTGGCCTTGGAAAATTTTTCGTCCACCAAAACCGTACCCCAGGCCTGCACTTCCTCAACCTCGCCGACCAGGAAACGCGCAAGATCCAGATCGTGCACCGCCATATCGAGAAATATTCCCCCGCTGCCCAGCAAGAACTCCAAGCTAGGCGGATAGGTGTCGCGACTGAGAGCGCGAAACAATTCAATTCGACCAAGCTCGCCCGCATCAATTTTCTGTTTGGCGCGCGCATACCCTGGATCGAAGCGACGCATGAACCCCAACTGAACTGGAATCCCACGTTCCTGGATGATTTTGACCACGCGCGCAGTCTCAGCGAGATCGAGCGCGATCGGTTTTTCGCTAAAGACGGCCTTGCTGGCGTGAGCGGCCAACTCGAGCAAGTGCGCATGCGTGTCGGTTGGAGTCACAATCACCACAGCATCCACGGCGGGATGCGCTATTGCCTTTTCGACGTCAGTCAACGCTTCTTCGGCGCCGGAGATGGCCTTTCCCCGCTCCGCCGCCTCGCGTCTCGGGTCGGCTACCACCACAACCTTCACTTGCGATAGCCCACTGAGGTTTCGCAGATGAGTCTCGCCCATCCGCCCAAAACCGAGCAAAGCAACCCCGATTTTGTCTCTCATGATTTTGCTACCCGGAGACGGTTCACAATCCTCTCACTCAGCCGGGGTCCCGAAAGTTGAAACTGGTCCAAAAGAAAATCATTCGGCGCGGATTCACCCCAGCGATCTTCGATCCCGAATCGGATCATCAACTTCGGCAGATGTTCCGCCAGAATCTCTGCCACCAACCCTCCCAGGCCCCCAAAGACATTGTGCTCCTCGACCGTGAAAATGATCGGCACAGGTTCACATGCTGTAACAATTTCTTCCGTTTTAACTGGCTTGATCGAGGGTACGTGAAGAACGCCCGCTGAAATTCCCTGTTCAGCGAGGCGCTCAGCCGCTTCGACGCAACGTACACTCTGCGGACCAGTGGAGATCAGCAGCAGATCGTATCCTTCTCGCAAATGGTATGTCTTGCCCGGGGTAAACGCGTAGTCCGAATCGAAGACCGGTGGACTTGCGTCTCGCGCTAGTCGCAGGTAAACGGGTCCAGCGAATTCGGTGGCCCACCGGATCATTGCCTCCCCTTCGAATTCGTCCGCCGGGGCCAGAACCGTCATCCCAGGCATTGCCCGCATGATCGCGAGGTCCTCGACGTCCTGGTGCGTTTTACCGGTGAGACCCGTCAGCAAACCGGCATACGCGGCGCCGATCTTCACGTTCGCGTGAGTCTGCGCAACTAACATTCGGATCGGGTCAACCGCCCGATGGGTAAAAAACACCGTGAACGAAGAAAGCCACGGAACGAAGCCGAGCGACGCCAAACCCACAGCAACGCCGACAAAATTCTGCTCTGCAATCCCCATCTCAAGAAATTTGTCGGGGTGTTCCACGGCAAATTTGTCCGCTTTAGTGGAGTTCGCCAGATCGGCGTCTAACACCAGGATGTTCGGGTTCGTCTTACCTAGCGCAACGAGCGTTTCTCCAAAAACGTCCCGTAACGCTTTCACACGCCCACCTCCTCAACGCCAAGTTCTGCGGCGACAGCGTACAATTCCTCTTTCGTTGCAACTTTGGAATGCCATTCAAACTTTCCTTCCGTGATTTGCACACCTTTCCCCTTGATTGTGTGGGCCACGATGATCGTTGGCTGGTCCGAATCTCCGAACTTTTTGGCCGCATCCAGCGCAGGAACAATTTGTGAATAATCGTGTCCGTCGATCTCCAAAACGCGCCAACCCAGCTTCTCGAAGATGGTTTTGAGATCGACTCCGGCCCATGGGTCGCGCCGGTCGCCACGGTGCTTTTCGCCCGGAGCAAGCAGCCAACCAAATTGTTGCAGACCGTTCCAGTCGAGAATCGCGGTCAGGTTTCCAAGCTTGTACCTGGGAGCGATGTGCAACGCTTCCCATATCATTCCTTCCTGAAGCTCGCCGTCCCCGATCAAGATAAACGTGTGGAACTTCTGCCCTCGTAAACGCCCGCCAAGTGCGAATCCGAGCCCAACAGACAAGCCTTGGCCCAGGGATCCTGTCGATGTTTCCAAGCCAGGGAGTTTTGTGACGTCCGGATGACCTTGCAATCGGGACCGACCTTTATCGAAAGTCTTCAACTCTTCGACCGGAAGATAGCCTCGCAGCGCCATCACTGTGTACTGCCCGATCGCAGAATGCCCCTTTGAAAGTATGAATCGATCCCGTTCGGGCCATTGGGGTTCTTGAGGCCGGACGTCCATCACACGAAAGTAAAGCGCGACCATTAAATCCATGGCCGACAATGGCCCACCGACGTGTCCCGCCCCGCTGCCCGCTACTGTGCTGATCACTAGCCAGCGACCCCGTTGAGCCAGTACCTCCAGCTCTTTGTAGTCCGTCTTAACACTCATGATTTCTTTTTGTTCACTAATCCTTCGAGGTAGATCCGATTCTCTCTCGCGACCTCCGTAGGATTCAAAGGCGTTGTATCCTGCTCAACGACTAACCATCCGTCATACTGATGGTCTTCCAACGCACGGATCACGTCCGACACCCGCGCGATCCCTTCGCCTAAGGGAGCAAAAACAAAACCTTTCAATGCCTGCTCGAAACTCCAGCTCTCTTTTTTAGACCGGAGCAACACGTTTCCGTCCACATCCTTGACGTGCACATACTTCACCCGCTCGCCGTATTCTTTGAGCATTTCAAACGTGTCTCCGCCGCCGTACACCAAGTGCCCGCAATCAAGACACCATCCCACGCAACTTGGATCGGTCTCCTGCAATAGCCTCGCTGTTTCGGCTTCAGTCTCAACGTAAGTGCCGACATGGTTGTGAAACACCAGTTCGAGGCCCTCTTCTCGAAGGACTCGTCCCAACTGATTTAGCCCCTCCGCCAGGTACTTCCACTGCTCGCCAGTCAGTCCTCCGGCGGGATTAACATGCCCAGCTTGGCTGCGCCTCTTTTCGTCTCCGCTGTCCGCACCGATCAGGTAGGTTCCTCCGATTGATTTGAAGAAACGCCCAATCTCCAAGCCTCGGCTGATCTCGTCTTTCTGCCGTGCTCCGTTGCGCAATTCCAATTCGACAAACCCGCCAAGCATCTGCAAGCCGCAACGCTGCAGATCGGCCTTCATCATCCGCGGGTCTTTCGGCATGTTCATACCCCACTCCGTCGCAGAATAACCCGCAGCTACCATCTCTTCGATGAGCCGAGGATATGGCGTCCATTCCCGATAATCCGGAACGTCGTTGTTATTCCAGTTTACAGGTGCCGTCGCTAGCTTCATGCGAATACAGTTCGCTGGCTTTCGGTCGCCCTTTCGTAGGTCTCCCTGGTTTTACGGGTTCTCTCCTCCCCACTGACTTCCGCGACGGGGACGTCCCACCAGGTGCCCATTCCGGGCATCCTTTTTTCTGGATCCACCGGAACAACTATAACCGTAACGCGATCAGCGTTCCTCGCGTTCTTCAGCGCCTTCCTGAGCTCGTCAGCAGTCCGGGCAGTTGTCGAGTTCGCGCCCATCGATTCGGCGTGCTTCTGAAAATCGACCGGAATGTATTCACCGGTCAACTGCTTCGTTCCGCTGTCACGATACCTCAACTCGTTGCCAAAATCGGATACACCGACGGCACGTTGCAACCCGAGGATGCATTGGTAGCCATGATTATCGATCAGGACGATCGTCAAACGCAGTCCCTCGCCCACGGCGGTCACAATTTCGGAATTCATCATCAAGTAGGAGCCGTCCCCCACCATTACGACTACTTCGCGATCCGGGTCCGCCAACTTGACTCCCACACCTCCCGGAATTTCGTAGCCCATGCACGAAAAACCGTATTCCATGTGATAAGCTTTCGGATCTTCTGGACGCCAGAGGCGCAAGAGCTCGCCCGGCATCCCGCCGGCTGCACAAACAACTGTCGCTTTGCCGCCGATTGTCTCATTCACCAATCCGATCGCCGCTAACTCCGCGAGCAATCCCGAATCTTCCTGCGGTGTCCGCAATTCGGTAACTTTTGCGTCCCACTCCTCTTTAAGATTTTTAATCTCGTTTCGATACTCCATCCGAGTTCCAGCAAACCCTGCCTTTTTGAGCTCGATCCGTAGAACGTCCAACGCACGTTTCGCGTCCGCCACAATCGGTCGGGCCGAAAGCTTATTGGCGTCCATCGGGACGACGTTAACTCCGAGAAAATGGACGGTTGGATTCTGGAACGCCGATTTCGAGGCGGTGGTGAAATCACTTAAGCGCGTCCCGATCGCGATAACCAGGTCGGCGTCTCGTGCGAGTTTGTTCGCCGAAGTCGCGCCGTTGGATCCGATCGGGCCGGCATTCATCGAGTGATTCCAATTCAGCACCCCTTTGCCCGCTTGTGTCTCTGTGACCGGTATTCCGAATTCTTCGGCAAAATGCCTCAACTCTTCCGACGCTTCGGAGTAAATCGTTCCGCCCCCAGAAATAATGATTGGGCGCTTCGCTGCTTTCAGCAGTTCGATCGCCTCCTGAACCAACTCAGGTTCTGGGACTGGACGTCGGACATGCCATATCCTTTTCTCAAAGAACTCTATCGGCCAGTCGTGAGCTTCGGCCTGGACGTCTTCTGGGAGAGAGATCGTTACCGCGCCGGTTTCGGCGGGATCTGTCAGAATTCGAAACGCCTCGGGAAAACTCGCCAGCAACTGTTCCGGTCGGGAAATTCGATCGAAAAATCGTGACACTGACCGGAACGCGTCATTGACGCTCACGTCCCGTTCGAGTGGATGTTCAAGCTGCTGCAGCACCGGGTCCGGAACCCGATTTGCAAAATAGTCACTTGGCAAAAGGAGAACCGGAACACGGTTCACCGTGGCTCCGGCTGCGCCGGTAATCATGTTGGCGGCGCCCGGTCCGATCGATGTCGTACAGGCAAACGTGGCCAACCGGTTGCGATGCTTTGCATACGCAGCCGCAGTGTGAACCATGGCCTGCTCGTGTTGCGGTCGAAAGAATTTCAGGCCTTCCGCCTGACTAAACTCCACGATCCCCTGACCAAGGCCTGCGACGTTTCCATGGCCAAAGATAGCCCAAATCCCATCGATGAACCGGTTTTCATGACCGTCTCTTTCGACGAATTGGCGAGCCATGAATCGAACGACAGCTTGCCCGGTGGTTAAACGACTGAATCTATTCATAGGATGACCTTTCCTGCGGGAATGTAACGCCCTGGAACAGGCGTAATCGGGAGACACTAGAGGTTACGGTTGACTTCGAATCGTTAGCAGAATGAAACTTGGGTCGTCAAGGAAATGTGGCCTCTCTGGGACGCTCAGTGTGCTGCGAAACGTTGAACGCCCTATGTGATAAAGTAACTCAAATTTTCCAATTCGATCGCGAGGTTAACGTTGTTCACAACTACGTTACTCGGCACCTGAAGGATGATAGTCGAGAAATTCAGTATTGCCTGGATGCCCGCTTCGACCAGAGCATTCGTCACCACTTGGGCGCTGGTTCCGGGCACCGTCAAAATGGCAAGCTTCACACTGTGTTCGGAGACGAACGATTTCAGCCGGTCCATCGGCAGAATTGAAATTTTCAAGTGGCCGCCTTTCGCTCGCCCCGGGCGGATATCGAATGCCGCTACAATCTCAAATCCCTCTTTCGCAAACCCGTCATAGTGAATAAGGGCTGACCCAAGGTTTCCTGCGCCGACCAGAATGACCGGTTGAAAGCGGGCTGTGCGAAGCACACTTGCCAGTTGTCTCTCAAGGGATTCGACCTTGTAACCGAGACCTCGCGTGCCGAACTGGCCAAAATAGGTTAGATCTTTGCGAAGCTGGGTCGGTTTGACCCCGGCCGCCTTTGCCAAAGCCGCCGAGGAAACGGTATCGATTCGATTCTGGAACAGTCGCTCTACAATCCTGAAGTACAGCGAGAGCCTATAGACTGTTTTCCGAGGGATGACAAACTTCGCCACGTATGAAAAATATCGGACGGCGCATAGAGCGTCAAACGGCAGAGATCTCTTGAGCTATCGGTGCGGGTGGAAACCTGACGGGCGCGTTGACATGTTGCAAAGATTGGATTGATACTCGATCGGCTACTTGAAAAAAGGAAATGTAGGCCAACCCAGGTTCTCGCATTCGATCCTGGTGCCCTCGATGAAATTTTCCGGTCCATGCTCGATAAGAACAATCCAGCAGAACGTGGCAATCGCGAAAAAGACTAGCCAAAGCAGCAACCTAAAATAGCGCACTTACCGATCTTACATGTCAGCGGTTTCGATCGCAAGACCGTACAGAATGCGGGTGTGCCGTCTTGGGCCTGGCTCTCGATCTACACGCCCCAGCCGGTTCCCGAACTTCGCGCGATTTTCGGGTCCGCGCCTTGGCGGGTGATCTTGGAGAGAGGATAAGAAGGCGCAGCGACAATAGCCCAGTTCGATCTGAATCCGCAGGCCAAGTTTCTTCTGGACTAGTTCAATCCTTCTTTGTTTTCAAGGATTAACTTCGCCGATTTCGACGTCTACCGGCTCGCGCTGGGCGGCACGGAAACCATCTCTTCGGCGCGACATTTTCTCCCGTGTTTGCTGCCGAAAAAATCGCGGCCTCGTTCACCATTTTGTAGCTTGGACAAATGTAGAGAGGGAAAGCAATGCGCGGAAGCCCACGCGCTGAATCTGGCTCGAGTTTTGCCCAGGGCAATGGTCCGAAGCTTTAAAAGCGCCAAATTCTTGCCACGCTTGCGACATTCTGGTTAGACTCCCAGCGCTGCGAACGAAGATCCCCGGAACCGATGACCGACTCACTGGCAGTCGTTAGTCCCGCCCCGATGGAAGGACACGGGGCCTACAATCGCAGCTCGCGCGTGCAGGCTGCCGGGCTGTCGCCAGCGGTGCCGCTACTTGAGCAAGCGGCCAAGACCGCCGCGTTGGAGCTGCTGCCGCAGCCGGTGATCGTTGCCGACTATGGCTCCTCTGAGGGGCATAACTCGCTTGGCCCGCTGGCGGTGGCCATCCGTACACTCCGGAAGCGGGCTGGGCCGGGACGGGCGATCTGGGTCGTGCACACCGACCTGCCGGACAATGATTTCACAGCACTCTTCCAGACTCTGGCCGTCGACCCGAACAGCTACCTGCGCGGGGATTCTGCCGTGTTCGCGTCCGCAATCGGAAGGTCATTCTACGAGCAGCTGCTTCCCTCAAGCAGTGTCACCTTGGCGTGGAGCTCCTGGGCGGTGCAATGGCTAAGTCGGCTGCCGGCGCAGATCCCAGATCAGGTGCAGATTGCCTATAGCCAAGATCCGGCCGCGCGCGCGGCGTTCGCTCGACAGGCGGCCGAGGACTGGCGGACATTCCTTGTCCACCGGGGATGCGAACTACGCCCCGGCGGGAAGCTGGTTGTGCTGACGATGGCGGTCGATGAGGCGGGCAATTTCGGCTATCGGCCGCTGCTCGAAGCCATGTACGCGGCGCTTCTCGATATGGTCAAGGAGGGTTTTCTCGGTGCGGAGGAAGCCAGGCGGATGGTCATCCCGACTGTTGGGCGGAGCCGATCGGATTTCGTGGAGCCGTTCGCCGATAGCGGGAGCTTCAATGGTCTTTCAATTGAGCAAATGGAGGTGTTCTTGAGCGAGGATCGAATCTGGGCGGAATTCGAGAATAACGGCGACGCCCGTGGGTTCGGCGCCCAATGGGCTGCCTTCTCTCGTGCGTCGGTGTTCCCGACGCTTGCCGCCGGCCTGGCAACCGGCCGAGCTGGTTCACGTGCGATCACCTTCGTGAATCGTCTAGAGGCCGATGTGGCAGCCCGGCTAGCGGCTTCCCCTGAGCGAATGCTGATCCCACTCGCCAAGCTGCTGCTCCTGAAACAATAACCAAAAATCGCTATTTTTGGACACCTGCGAACTCTCGATGAACGCGGCGGAAAACACGTAGGCAGAATTGCAACAAGAATCTGATGTATGAACACTGCTCCGGTCCCAGGAGCGCTCGGCGTCGTCGGGCGAACGTTGGTCGGCCTCGCGTTAATCGCCTCTATGGCGTTAGCCACCGATTCTATGCCATTAGCCATCGCTCAGGCCCAGAATGTTGCGCCGCCGCCCCGATTGTCTGCGCCCGGAATCCCAGGGCAGCCAGCCGCTTCAACACAGGAACTTTCGCCTCTCCCTGGTCAAAAGTCGGTTCAGCCGCAAATAATACAACCATCCAACGCAACCGACGCTGCTCGATACCTCGCCGGGTTGCCGGTTTCGCCCGAATCACCGCTGACCAGGTTCACTAGTGACCCGCGCTGGATCGCGCACTCCAACGCGATGACCGCAGCGTTCTCCAAACTTGAGCAGCTCCAACTCAGCAACATTCGCACGTGGCGCTCCGAGTTCCTCGAGCCGGTGACAAGATTCAGCCGTACCTGCCTTTATTTCTTCAGCGGGCCGGACTTTCTCTACGCAGACACTTTTTATCCGGATTGCGACACCTATGTCCTGGTTAGTCTGGAGCCGGTCGAGTCAATCCCGGAACTCCAATCCGTGCCGCCGCCGTTGTTGCAGAATACTCTTCAGAACCTCGAAAACTCACTGAACACGATTCTTAACTTCGGCTACTTCGAAACACAGGATTTGCGCGAATATTCACAGCGCTCTCAACTCAAGGGAGTACTGCCGATTATTTTCGTGTTTCTTGCTCGCTCAGGAAAGGAGATCCTGAAAGTGGACTACAGTTTCCTGGGCCAAGGAGGCGTGCGTGGCGTGAAAGTTACATTTTTGGATCCAACTACGGGCGTTCACAAAGCCTTGTACTACTTTTCCGCAGATCTTTCGGATGACGGACTGAAGAGGAATTCGGCAGTGCTTCGCTTTTGCAATCGCCTGGGCCCGACAAACAGTCTTTTGAAGGCCGCCTCCTATCTGCTCCACCAAAACGGCTTCAATATTGCGCGCAACTATTTGCTACAGGTTAGCGCGTCGCTTCTTCAGGATGACTCTGGTATTCCACTCCGCTACTATAACCCTGGAAAATGGACTTTACGGTTCTTCGGTACTTATACCGGACCAATCAATCTGTTCAAAAGCTTCTACCAACGAGATCTTCTTCAATATTATACCACGAGCTCGCCAAAACCGCTGCCGTTCGGTTTCGGTTATGAATACAACAGGCAGGATGCGACGCTGATACTTGCGCTGCGAAGATAGATTCTAAAGCGGACTAATTGCTCATGACCCGCTCTCCTGCCGTCAGGAGTTTAGAACCAGCTATGCCAGGGGAGTACTGCGCACGAAGCAAAGCGGTTTGGTGTCGTGCATTCAAGTCGGGGCATTTTAACCTTCTCTTAGAGCCACAATCGTTGCTTGATAGTTTCATGTGGCAATGATCTGCGGAATCTCGTCCGTAGCTTTTCCATCGGGATTAAAAACATGATCGAGCCACTGCCGCCAGACCTGGCTGGCTGCACTTTCCAGTTTTGGCCCAAAAGTACGACTCTCTTCCCGTAATTGTCGTACGCAAATCCCGATTTGCGCCAACTCACTAGCATGGCCAACATACCAGCGCTCCAGTCCTTCAACTGTCACTTCAAGATGAAACTGCAGTGCCAGCGCATAGTTTCCTACCGCAAATCCTTGATTGACATAGAGAGATGTTTCCGCAACGCGTGTGGCTCCCTCAGGTAAGTCGAACGTGTCACCGTGCCAATGTAAAACGCGCAATTCAGGTCTGGTCACGGGCGCCAGCCACGGCGGAACGCCCAACCCCGAATCTGCATGAACTGGTGCCCAACCGAGTTCTTTGCCTCTGGTTCCCGGATAGACACGCGCCCCCAAAGCTGCCGCCATCAACTGCGCACCGAGACAGATCCCTAATGTTGGACGTTTTGCGGCAAGCCGTGAGCGCAGCAATTCGATTTCCACTTCAAGGAAGGGATAGGAATCGTGTTCATAAACCCCCACGGGTCCACCCAGCACGATCATCAGGTCGGGATCGAGCGCATCGATTGCGCGCAGGTTGGCGGTGCAAGCATCGATTACTTGGGTTCTGAAACCGGCGTTCGTCAGTTCGCGGCCCAGCGACCCCAGATCTTCAAACGCGACATGGATGATCACTAACCCAGTACGCATCATGCTCTCCTGTTCATTTCTTTTTTCTCTCCCCCTTGCTCTGCCAGGTTCCCAAGAGATATCGTGCTTCCAGTTTAGTGATCGGTCTGACTGCCGAAGGCCGCGCAGAGCGCGTTCTTGCGGCGGCCGTGACACACGACCAGCCAAGCTTAACCTTCATTTAATCCAGCCTCTTCGCTTGTGAAACCAAAAGCATGGGTATGGCACGCGCAAGGCGTTTTGATTGATCGTTTTGAATTTTACGCTTGGCGAGTCGGCAGCAAATAGTCGATAACTTTCGTCGCTTTCCTTTGTCGGGCCGGAGTAACGGGTATTCAGAATTTCTAAGCGTACAATTAGTACAAAGGCGATTCTTATAGTGACTATAGGTGATGATGATTAATGACTAATTTTCTTCTCAGCTGTGAGCGAAGTCCCTATCCACAATCTGCTTACTGTAAAAGAGACGGCCGAGTACCTGCGAATTCCTCTTCCGACTGTCTATTATCTGGTCCAACGCGGAAAAATTCCCGGGATTCAAATCGGCGGTCGCTGGCGGATCAAGAAATCCGCTCTGGACCACGACATTCTGCGCCCAGACAAACAAGGTCAACCTACCGTCTTAGTGGTGGATGATGATCGGGACCTGCAGAATCTCTTTCGAACATTTTTGAAACGACTCGGCTTTAGTCGAGTGGTGGTTGGCACGGCTAAAGAGGCCATCCAAAGCCTCCGCAAGCAAAAATTCGATCTCATGTTTTTGGATTTGCAATTGCCTGACGTTCCGGGTGATCAGGTTTATAAAACAGCCAAGCAGATTGATTCGGAGCTGAACGTTATCGTGATCACAGGATACCCGGATAACAAGATCCTCGATCGAATCCTTCAGATCAGTCCGGTCACGGTCCTGAAGAAGCCCCTGAAGGTTGAGCAACTGAATCAGATAGTGAAGATTCTCGGGTACAAAATACCCAATCTGCAAAGCTAACCGACAAAGTTCGGAACCTCTGGTATCGGCCAGGCATCGAATGCCGCGACCAAGTGCGCACAGGAATTTGCGCTGCCCGGGCAAAGGACCGCGCACCAATACGAAAAGCTTGCGGAACAGCCAGCCGGTGACAACGAAGTGGTTCGGGGAGAAGCCAAGGGGTAAAGCCACCTGATTGCGGAAGGCTGCCAAATCCCAATCCACTGCTTGGATTCCGTTCAAGCGCAAGATACAGATAGAGCCCGATATGGGCAAAATCTCAAGCCCGGGGACAAAAGACGACAAGCGCCATCTGCTTCCACTGGGCTTGATTATCGTGTTTGGAATTTTTGCCTCGACCTTTCCTCAGCCCCAGGGGTTGGGAAAGCTGCCGCTGCAATTCCTCCTCAAGAATGACGTCCAGGTCACACGCGAGCAAATGGCAGCGTTCTTCTTCTGGTGCGGGTTGGCATGGTATCTGAAGCCGTTCGCCGGCATTCTGACAGATGCGTTCCCGTTTTTCGGGACGCGGCGGCGACACTATCTCCTTTTTAGTTCGGTGCTGACCGGCATGAGCTGGATCGGCATGAGTTTTCTTCCGCATAAGTACGAAGCACTCCTTTTCGGTGCAATGACGGTGAACCTGTTCATGGTCATGGCGTCGACGGTTATTGGAGCTTTTCTCGTTGAGGCTGGGCAACGCATGGGTGCAACAGGCCGCCTGACTGCCCTGCGCATGTTCGTGTCTAATTTCTGCACATTGGTTCAGGGACCTTTCGGCGGTCTCTTGGCAACCGCTGGCTTCATGTGGGCGGCGGGAGCGAACGCCGTTTTTGCCCTAACAATCTTCCCAATTGCGTACATTTTCCTTAAGGAGCAGCCTGCTGCTCAGCAACGAAGCAGCGTGGTTTTACAAAACGCGGGCCATCAGTTGAAAACCATTATCCGTTCGAGAAATCTTTGGATGGCGTTGCTATTCATCGCGTTGTTTTACTTCTCGCCCGGATTTTCAACGCCGCTTTTCTACAAACAGACCGATGAGTTGCATTTCTCCAAGCAGGCGATCGGAAATCTCGGCGTCTTTAGTGGAGCGTTCGCGATTCTGTCAGCTATCCTTTACGGCCAACTGATTAAGCGCGTCCCTATTCGCATCCTATTATTCATCGGAGTCACGACCGCGGCTGCTGGTACGTTACTCTATCTGTTCTATTCTAGCTGGACCCGGGCGATATTTATCGAATCTCAGAACGGGCTTTTTTTCGGACTCGCCGAACTCGCTATTCTCGATCTTGCTGCCCGGGCCACGCCGAAGGGTTGTGAGGGCATTGGGTACTCTCTTATGCTCTCTATTCGCAACGCTGCGCTTTTTGGCGCCGACGTTGTCGGCTCCTACCTTGCGGATCACAATTGGCCATTCGCCGACCTCGTTTATCTGAATGCCGGCACGACGGCAATCGTGCTAATCCTGCTGCCGCTCCTTCCCAATGCGTTGATGCGGAGCAAGGATACTGCGGCTCCTGATGATCGCTCGATTTGAGCATCGAACAGCAACCGGATTGCAAAGCGAGGTAATACCTCTGTTCAAATTACATTTCATCTGCAAACAGAAACTCTTCGGCTCCGGACCCGAACCCATAAGGAGACACGACGATGCGGTTCATGATCATGGTAAAAGCCAACAAGGGGTTCGGATAGCAGATGGACCAAAAACAACGTTTAGCTCCTTCAGCTATCGGATCCTCGGGTTCCAATCTGTCACCGCGCGGATCAGGATGCTATTGGTTGCTCGGGGGGGTGGCTGTCGGGGACGGCGCCGCGGGAGGTGCCGGGGTTGTGTTCCAGGTATCCAGTCGCTTCTTCCAAGTATCGCCCTCACGACGATAAATTTCTGTCCAATTGCCCGTCAGTTCGAAAGGTTTGCCGTCTTGGCCTTGAAGCGTCACCTTCCATTGCCCGTGACTCCATGCCTCATTGCCGGCCGTTCCTATCGTGTGAGGCGAATCCTCAGCCGCCTTGTCGGCCTGGTTGCTCACATGAAATTGCTTGAACAAGCCGGCCCAAAATTTCTCGATGGCCGCCCGACCGTAAACCGGTCCTGTGTCCGGCACTAAAATCGCGTCCTCCGTGTAAAGTGCGGCCACGGCCGCGGCGTCGTTATTGTTGAATGCCTCGCCAGTTTTTTTACTGAGCGCACGAAGCTGCTCGGCTAGTTGTGGATCGACCGCGTCTTTCTGTTGTGCAAAGGCTGGTGCGGTAAAACCGATTGCCAGCCCTACCAGGGCCACCACTAAGCGTATTTTCATTATCTCCTCCCGGGGGATTTAGGCCGATTTGTCACCCGCCGACCTGTTAACTAAGATCTCCCGAGTCTCCGGTAACAGCCGTATCGCCGGGGGCAGAGGAAACGCCTTTGGTCAAAGGTCCTGAGCGACACCCAAATGGACGCCTCACCCGATTCCGGGTCAATAAGAAACATTCGATTTTCTAAATACTTCGTCCATTTTGAACGCAACGAAACTCAAGGGATTTAGGAGACGGTACACTAGCGAGGCAATCAAACGCTTTCACGACATAGAGGCAGTGAGGAAGAATCAGCCGAGTGCGTCCCGATAGGTGTTGTTAGTCAAAGCGCGATGACGATACGGAATTCACGCGTCGCCGGATGCGTCTAAGTAGAGCTCGAAAGCTTTTTTTTCTTCAATGGTGCGGTTTTGATTTCCGTAAACTTGCGGACTTGTTCGCTAATCCCTCGCTCGACCGGGAGGCGTTCCATGCTCGTCGCGCCGTAGAAACCGTTCACTCCAGGCATTCGCAATAGCGCTTCACCGACGACCTCCGGCTCATCAAATGGGCCGCCATGACAGATCACTAGGATATCCTTGCGGACTTTGCGCGCAGCGTCGGCGATTCGGATGGTGCTGTTGACGGCTTCTTCCAGCGTCATCGCAACCGCAGCGCCAATCGTGCCTCCAGTAGTCAGGCCCAGGTGAGCAACCACCAGGTCTGCACCGACCCTTGCCATTGCCTGGGCCTCGTCTTCATTGAAGACATAAGGCGTCGTTAGCAGGTCCATCTCATGAGCCAACCGAATCATCTCGACTTCCTTGTCGTAGCCCAGCCCGGTTGCTTCCATATTGGCGCGCATCTTCCCATCGAACAAACCGACTGTTGGAAAATTCTGGACTCCGGAAAAACCAGTCTCTTTGACCTGTTTCAGGAAATGGGGCATCAACCGGAAGGGATCCGTCGCATTGACACCTGCCAGGACGGGCGTGCGTTTGACCACTGGCAGAACCTCTCCCGCCATTTCCATCATGATGGCGTTGGCATCACCGTAGGCGAATAAGCCGGTAATGGAAACCCGACCCGCCATGCGGTAGCGCCCCGTATTGTAGATAACGATCAGGTCGATGCCGGCGGCTTCTTCGCACTTCGCCGATATACCGGTACCAGCGCCGCCGCCAATAATAGGCTTACCTTTTCTAACCTTGGCATTGAAAGCCTTAAGAATTTCACTACGCGGTGTTGCCATGATTATTTCGTGTTATCTACTTCCAAGAATTCGAGGAGTTTTTCAGCAGTACGGCTGGCGAACTCGGGGTGGTTCACGTCTTTATCGCTGAGTTCAACCGGGATATCCGGCCGTAAGTGTTTTTTCAGGGCATCGAGGAATCCCTGGTCGGCCTCAGGCCACCAGAAAGGTTGACCTGGATAGTCCATTTCAGAGAACCCGCCCATCGGGATGAAGACGGCCACAGGCCCCTTGGCTGAGTTTAGTTTTTCGGCAAAGATTTGACCCAGTTTGGCATTCTCTTCAATCGTTGTGCGCATCAGGGTGACATTCGGATTCCATCGGTAAAACAGGCGATCTTTATATTTGGCGGGTACGGTTTCCGGGGCCCCGAAATTGCACATGTCAACGCAGGCCGGAGTAATTACCTCCGGGACCCCTGCCTTTGCCGCCGCTTCCATCCGCGTGGAGCCGGCACTGAACACCCCGCCGCAGATTTCATCTGCCCATTCCGTCGTGGTCATATCCAGCACACCTGCGAAATAACCGTTTTCAATCAGCATCTCCATCGTCCGGCCACCAGTTCCGGTGGCATGAAACACCAGCACCTCATAACCGTGCATTTCCAGGATCTTGCGTGCAATGTCCACTGCGCGCGTAGTGTTGCCGAACATGGTCGCTGCGATCAGCGGCTTATCTTCGGCCGATCTTTCAACTTTGCCTGTCACCATGCCGCAAATGGCGCCGGCAGCATTGCTGAACACAATCCGGCTGATGCGGTTTAAGCCCGCGATATCCACAATCGACGGCATCATAGTTATATCCGTCGTCCCAACATAGGGGCTGATATCGCCCGACGCCACCGTGGAGACCAGGACTTTGGGAACGCCCACCGGCAAAGCCCTCATAGCGCTCGCAGCGATTCCCGTGCCTCCACCACCACCCATCGAAATAATCCCGTCGAATTTCCCTTCTCCGTAGAGTTTTTTAACAAGAACGGCGGCGCCGCGATTCATCACTTCCATCGCTTGGCCTCGATCATGGCGCGCCACCAGATCGGTCAAATGCCCTCCGCCGGCAGCAGCAATTTGATCCGCTGAAATCTCGGGCTGAAACAGAGGCGCGCCGAGTACCCCAACATTAATCACCAGTGCCCTACAACCACGCTTTTCAATTTCGAGTCTAAGAAAGGCAAACTCCTGCCCCTTAGTATCCAACGCGCCCAGCACTGCGATCGTCTTCGCCATATTGCCACTCTCCTAGACTCCCAGATATTTTTGACGCAATTCGAGGTCTTTCAAAAAGATCAGTGCGGCAGATTCGTATACGGTCATACCACTGACAAGGATGTAGATTCGTTCCGCGAGAGCCGCAGCCACATGAATATTTTGTTCCACCAACAAGATGGAGATGCCAGCTTTTCGCAGCTCACGACAAATCTCGACCATACGCTCGATCACCACCGGAGCCAGGCCTTCCGACGGTTCATCCAACAAAATCAGGAAGGGGTTGGTGACCAGGGCCCGACCGATGGCGAGCATCTGCTGCTCACCGCCGCTCAGGCGTGTACCGCGGAGATTGCGACGATTAGCCAGTTCAGGAAAAAGGTCGTACACCCGCTGCGGTGTCCAGGCGTCGGCTGACCCTGTGCGGCGAAAGGTGAGCATCAGGTGCTCCTCGACCGATAGCGAAGGAAAAAGGCGCCGTCCTTGTGGTACATAACCGATGCCCATGCTGGAAATAACGAACGGTTTCTTGCCGGTGATTTCCTGGCCCCGCCACCGGATATCACCAGATCGCGGCGGAGTCAGACCCATAATGGAGCGCAGCAGAGTGGTTTTCCCCATACCGTTTCGGCCGAGAACCGCCACGCATCCCTGTTCGACGGTTAGGTTGCATCCTTGCAGGACATGACTCTTGCCGTAGTAGGCATGTAGGTTGGTGACTACCAACCTGGTTGGAGAAGTGGTTGTAATCTTAGGCGTAAATGGTCCCTAGATAAACGTCTTGCACCTTTTGGTTGGTCCTGATTTCGGAGGGGACACCCTCCGCAATCACCGAACCACGTTGTAAGACCGTGATCCAATCAGCAATGCCCAACACCATTTCCATGTCATGTTCGATCAGGATTAAGGTGACCTCGCGCGATAAACCCTTGATAAGACCAGCTAAGATGAGCCGTTCGGAGGGAGAAAGACCGGCGGCTGGCTCGTCCAGCATGATCAAGCGCGGCCTCATGGCGATTGCCATGCCGACCTCAAGCTGGCGCTGTAAGCCGTGGGACAGTTCAGAAACGCGTTGGCTGAGATAGGGGGTCAAATTGACCTGCTCAGCGGACCGGTGAGCCCACTGAATAAGCTTGGAACGGACCCGCCAGGAGCTCAGGAAGTGAAATTCCATTCCTTGATCAGCGGCGGCGGCCAGAAACAGGTTTTCCTCCACAGTAAGATTCAGGAACAGCTGGGAAATCTGGTAAGTGCGCCCCAGGCCCAGTTTGGCCCGTTCCTGAACTGTTTTCTTGGTAATATCTATGCCGAAAATCTCGATCTTACCCGCATCGGGGGCCAATTCACCGGTGATTATATTGAACAGGGTCGTTTTACCGGCACCATTCGGCCCAATCAGAGCGCGCCGTTCCCCCACGGGCACCTTTAGATCTGCCGACCGCACCGCCTGAACTCCCCCAAAGTTCCTTGAGAGCGACGTGGCCACCAGAGCAAACTGATCGGGCTTTTCCGTGGCTTCACCCTTTCAATCTCGTATTGTCACGGAAAAATCGGAGCTTACTGTCCGAACGGGATGTACTGGTACTCGGTCGTGGCTTTTAACGTCTCAGGAGGAAAAGCGGACCGCGTATCGGGCGGATAGCTTCCACTATCTGAAGGCTGCTTCAGGTAAAGTTCCGGATCGTAGGGACCAAACTGGCCGACATTCTTCACCGTCCAGAGGCCTTTGTTGTAGAGCTGACCGTTTCCGTCCTGTGCGACCTCCCGGATGTAAACATTTTCGATGGCTGAGTGGTATTTAGGGTCCAGCGCCACCGGACCACGCGGATCATCGGACATGTCAACTTGGGTCATCGCCTTAATCAGAGCTGGCTTATCCGAAATATCACCTTTCTGCATTTCGATCCCGCGAAGGATGAGGCGCATAGAAGAGTAGGCAAACTCAGAGGCGGCAGAAGGATCATGGCTCCAGCGCTTATGGTAGGCCTCCTTGAATTTCGTCCAGGCAAGCGTCGCCAGGTCATCCGCAGTATGATGCGCCGAGAGCGCGCCGACAATGTCGGCGGGCATGGACTCCACATCCGGCTTTTCAAAAGTGTTGGATTGGCCGATGAGCGGAATCTTCTGACCCATGCCCAGCTCCACATACTGCTTGACGAAGTTCACCGCGTCGCCACCTGCGCCATTGTAGAGGACGGCGTTATAACCTTGATCCGTTGGGATGGAAGCGATGATTGAGGAGAAATCGGAAGTCGTTCCTACTGGGTGCCACACGGTCTTGACTTCCTCGCCGCCGCCACGAAAAAAGCCGCGCTTGAAACCACCGCCCTGGTTGTACGGGTAAGAGTAATCCTGGCCGATGGCGTAGATCTTTTTCCAGCCCTTGACCTTGGAAAGCCAATAGCCGAACACATCCATGGACTGGGCTCCGGTCCAGGTCGCCCGCACAATCATTGGATAAAACGCCCGCATGGTCATGTCTTCGGAAGCTGAATACATGGGAATGACCGGAATGTTTTTATCCTTCATGTAGTCGCCGACTGAGAGACCTTCATCACCGGAGACAAGGCCGGTCAGGATCTCAATCTTGTCCTGAACGACCAATTTTTTGGCTTTAGTGACGGCCTGCTCGTTGTCGAGTTGGTCATCTTCATAGATCAGACTGATCTTAGCTCCACCGGCGGTGTAGTTGGCCTCTTCCAGCGCGAGGACCGCACCCTCTTTCTGCTGTTGACCGAAAGAGGAAAATACCCCAGTGAAGGCGCTGATGAAGCCGACTTTAACTTCTTTTTCGGCGGATCGAACATCGGTATTTCCGGCGATGAGCACCGCGAGCAATACAAAGAGTTTCTTGAGCATCGTCTTTTCCATTTTCGGAAGAATGTTGGGGGGAGTTGCGAAAGTAGCAGGAGCTATTCTTTAATCCGATCTTTTTTTCATCGTTTATCAGCAATTTTCCGGTCGAGTAGTCTGCGCAACGGCGAAAGGCTCCCTCCCTCGCCCAGGGAATCGGCAATGCTCAAAACCCCTTCCGGGAGAAAGAGAACGATCATCACAAAGATTACTCCAATGACTGTATTGTAGCGTACGGTGCCCTGGCTGATCAGGACATCCAGCCATACGGCAATGGCCGTTCCCACCACCGGCCCCCAGAAGTAAGTTGCTCCGCCAAGGATCACCATCAGCAGCACCCAAATCGTTCGGCTCAAGTGAATCGTGGTAGGCGTGATAATGCCAGTGTTGTAGGTCGCCAGTATCCCGCCAACCCCTGCATACACTGCCGCGATAAGAAATGCTACGACTCGAATCCAGTACACCGGGTATCCCAGGGCCGCCATCCGTCGCGGGTTTTCTCGAATGCCGTTAAGCGCCAGGCCAAAGGGGGATTTTGCCAGGAGCCAGAGGACGAAAATTCCGAGGGCAAAAATAAGCAGCGAGGCCCAGTAAAAATTCGATGTCTGATTGAAATTGATTCCGCCGATCGTGGGTGGCCGAATCCCGCGGATACCGGCCCAGCCATGCAGGAGACTGGTGTTTTGTTGAGCAAAGGCCCAGCAGATCTGCCCGAACGCCAGGGTGATCATCAAGAAAACAATCTTGTGGGTTCTCATGGCGATTAGGCCGAAGGTGAGCGCCATGACCAGTACGGCTCCAATCGCAACCAGATCACGCCACGGAAAGGGCATATCACGCTCAGCCCCGAGCAATCCGATGACGTAGCCCGCCAGGCCAAAGAAAGCCGTCTGGGTCAGACTGATCATCCCCGCCTGACCAATAAGCATACCGACGCTCAACGCAAGAAAACCAAAATAAATGATCCGGACAAAAGTGGTGACGGTGTATTCGCCGGCATAAAATGGCAACAGGATCAATAAGCCGCCTGCGATAGCTTCGAGAACGAGCTGCCTCCGATCCTTCCAGAGGATCATACTTCTGTCCCGAATAGCCCCTGAGGGCGAATTGCGAGCACAATAGCCATTGGAACAAAGATCAGGAAATAGGAATATTGAGGAGCATACGCAAGGCCAAAAGAAAGGAGCTGTCCTAAGATAAGGGAACTCACAATCGTGCCGAGCAGGCTACCCATTCCTCCGAGAATTATGATAACTAGCGAATAGGTCAAGATCGTCGTATCACTGCCTGGACTTAGCTGTAAATAGGAGCCCCCAAGCACGCCCGCAAGACCTACCAGGAGCGCCGAAAGCGCGAAAACCAGACTGTAAATCGCGTCGATATTCACGCCTAGAGCGCTCACAGTCTCGCGGTCGTCCACACCAGCCCGCACCGCAGCGCCTAGCTTTGTCTTGTAAAGGATCAGCCAAAGCGAAAGCGCGATGAAGACGCCTATCCCCATCAGGATGTACCGGAAACCGGGGTAGGTGATGCCCAAAATCGTCACTCGGGGATTCAGGTAGGCGGGAACATTCAAAGTGAGCGGGTGGCCACCCCAGATAGCCAGCGAAACGTCGGCAATGATCATGGAAAGCGCGATCGTAAGCAGCGTCTGCGGCAGGTCGCCGCCTCTGACGCGGAAGAGCATAGTCCTTTCGAATAAGAAACCAAACAGTGCAATGGAGAGGCCACCTGCGACCAAGGCAAGAGGCCAGTTGCCTGTGGCATGAACGACCGAGTATCCAATATAACCACCTAACAAATAAAAAGCGCCGTGGCTGAGATTAATCACGCGCATTAGCCCAAAGGCCAATGTCAAGCCGCTACCGAGCACAAAGAAAATTGCTGCCTGGGTCAGCCCATTAAGGATAAGGATCGCTACCCTGGTATCCATCAGTTTCGTGCCCCTAATTTCGAGAGCAGCTCTTTCCGATGAACGCGACTGCCTGTCCACCGTGTACTGGCCTGCAAGAGTTTTGATCAGTTTGGATTTCCACCGCACGTATCCCGATGAGGCACTGAATCTTACCCGAGAAGATGCGACTGTACCTTGTTAAGGGCTCAGCGCACGGAAAGGTTTCTGTGGCGTTGCGCAGTTCTGGGATTTGAGACATTACTCGCCGGGGCAAGGATTATCGTGAGAAGAGGTTCCTGAGAAAGCAAAGCCCCTCGGCGGCCAGTGCATCGGGACTTGAGGCCAATGGGCGCCACAGCGCGACGGCTCTCGCAATTTCTTTTATCTCACTGTTAAAGGCTTCGATTACAACCGGTCCCTGGTAACCGACATCTTCCAACGCGTCTCGAACCAAGCTCCATTCCACATGGCCAGTCCCGGGGGTACCGCGATCATTTTCGCAGGTGTGAAAATGGAAAATTTTGGAGCCGGCACGGCGAATGGCCGTCGCTACATTTTTCTCTTCAATGTTCATGTGAAAGGTGTCGAGCAGCAAACCAACGTTTCGGTTAGCGATCTGGTCCAGTAGCTCCAACCCTTGCTCAACAGTATTGATAAAATCTGTTTCGAACCGGTTCAAAGGTTCGATAGCAAGTTTAACGCCGTGCTCACCAGCGTAGTCACCGGCTTTGCGCAAGCTATCGACAGCCAACTGCGATTGCTTCTGTCTTTCATCTTTGGAAAGCAGGCGGGTCTTACCCACCGCTGAGTACATCGGGCCTGCAACGACCGGCGACTTAAGCTCTCTTGCAAAATCGATGCATTTCTTGAGGTAGTCCAAGGCTTGAGCGCGTACTGCAGGATCGTCAGAACTTGCATCGCGATCCGGCCCAAACGCGCCGCAGATGAGTGCTTCGACGCCTGTCTTCTCTAACCTTTTGAGAATGCCTTTTGGGTCAATGGTTTGGGGATCTTCTATACAGATCTCCAAAATATCAAAACCCATCTGGCGGACCTTGTCCGCCAAATCGAGAGTGGCGTTGGAAAAAGGAGAGACCCAAATAAAAGTGCTCGCTCCGAACTTCATTTCCGCTCCTTAGATCGCGCCTCGAATGCGTTCCGATAACCGATAGCCAGCTTTGGTGTATTCGTCAAAGAATTCCCTTCCGCCGCCTTTTGGAGCGCGCCAAAGGGAACCGCTGACGACGGCAACAACTTCGTACGGAATGTTTCGCCAGCGTGCAAAACCGCTGTCTAGAAGGAGATGACGAAGCCGCCCAAGGGGCAAAATAAGGCGGCATTCCGCAGGCGGTGATTCAGGAGTTAATCGGTCATGACTGCCGGGCAAATGAGCGCTTCCGAGTTGGCAAAACGCGGGTTAGTCGCAGATGATGATTGATATAAGCGCAGATTGGGAATCATCAGCAGAAGGGAGTAGGCCTTGTGACTACTAGATTTTCCCCATTAGGAGATCGGAGGACCACTGGACGCGAGGATTAAAAGCAAGGTATAAGGTTCGCGCCAGCATCAAAAATCTTTCGCAATAAACAGAAGTTAGTTTTCTTGCCCTTGATTCTATTTGCCTTGCTATTTCCACCTCTAAGACTCCTTCCAACGATTTCTCACCCGCGGCGTGAGCTTCAGCACCATCGCAGGGTCACCCTGACCCCTGGAGCCGGTCCGCGATTCCCCTCGTACTCCTCACTAAATCACGACTATGAAATACGGCATTCACTCCCTCCTTTTTTGCGAGCACCTTTATCGAAACGCGACCTCTCGCTTCTGGACAAAGCCAACGCAATGGGCTTTGAAGCAATGGACATCGTCTATTCGACGTTCGATAACTGCTAACCTCGTGCCGAATTGCGCACAGGATCTCGGGCTCGAAATCATTATCGGGATCGGCTTGCCCGCACACGCAAATCATTTCACCCCGATCCGTCTATATTCACGCGTGCGAACACCAACGCAGCATTCCGGGTCGCGGCCAAGTTCACCTGGCGCGAGTTCTTCCAGGAGTAAGCAGGTTTCATTCTCTCTCATTAAACTTTCCCTATAACTAACATACCAACAGCCTGTGAACCTGTTGCTTGGAACCCATTTACCGCAATCAAACCTGGCTTAATCTCTGCCTTTCGGAATTGGCCCCCGCTTGGCTTTCCTTCGCTCTTTGAGAGCACTGGATCACTAATATCGGAAGCGCGGGCACAGCAATTCTCGTCTTAGGCAAGGATTCGGAGGAGGAGCGTATCCGATGTGATACGTGACGACTGGGCGACTCAGCATGGGCCGAAAAGTGCTCCGGCCCGAAGGGCTGAGCCGGCGCGGGCCCATTGGTTAAGTTGCTCGTCGGTCACCGAACCTAACTAATACTCAAGCTATGCTCCCCGCGCGCCTTGCCACTGGACCCGCGGCGGCTCAACCGCGCTTCTGATATCAGTGATAGAGTGCACTAGGCTAGGTGAGGGCTGCTTCGGTGCGCCAAATTATACGGGCAAAGCTTCGAGGATCCAGGCTTGCTCCGCCTACCAGAGCGCCATCAATGTTTTTCTGGCGCATCAAATCTTCTGCGTTCTCGGGCCTCACGCTTCCGCCGTATTGAATTCGGACCCGGTCTGCAGTCGGCTTCCCAAACAGCTCAGAAAGAATCGCGCGAATAAGCGCGTGCGACTGTTCTGCTTCGGCCGGCGTGGCGGATCTCCCTGTTCCGATGGCCCAGCATGGTTCATAGGCAATCACAATTTCGGGCAGATCCCTCGGAGCCAGGCCCTCTAAGCCCTTGCCCAACTGTCTCCGCAATACCTCCTCTACCCGGCCGCCATCCCTTTCTTGAAGCGTTTCGCCAAGACAAAGAATTGGGCGTAGACCGGCATGCAGTGCAGCTCCCACCTTACGGTTCACGATCTCATCTGTTTCTCCGAACATCATCCGTCGCTCGCTATGTCCAACGAGGACATATTTGACATAATGCGCCCGAAGCATTGCCGCGCTCACTTCACCGGTAAACGCACCGCTTTTCTCCCAGTGCATATTTTGCGCTCCGATACGAATGGCTGGTATCTTCTCGGAAGCCGTCACTAATGCAGAGATGGCAGTAAAGGGAGGGATGATCACCACTTCGAGATCGTTGACCTGTCCGATCTCGGAAAGAAAGGTAACGAAGTAGGCTTCCGCCTCAGTATGCGTGAGGTTCATCTTCCAGTTCGCCGCCAGAATTTTCTTCCGCATTTTACTTATCCGTGAGCGCGACGATCCCGGGCAGCTCCTTACCCTCCAAAAGCTCGAGCGAGGCGCCACCTCCCGTGGAAATGAACGTCATCTTATCGGCATACCCAAATAGTTTTACGGCAGTCACGGAATCTCCGCCACCGATGATTGTCTTGGCATCGGATTCAGCCAGAGCAGCTGCTATTTCTCGGGTACCATTTGCAAAATCAGGAATTTCAAAAACGCCCACCGGGCCGTTCCAGACGATCGTCTTTGCCGGTACGATTTCGGTCTTGTACAAAGCAATAGTCTCCCGGCCGATATCGACGGCTTGCCACCCGTCGCTAATGCCTTTGGAGGGCGAGAGCAATGGCGTATTCCGACTGTTTGCCCCCGCCTTAAGCTCCTGGGCTTCAATACTATCGATTGGCACCAGGAATTTAATTCCCTTTTCTTTCGCCAGCGTCAGTAGCTCTTCCGCCAGATGAACCTTGTCCAGTTCGACACGACTGGCGCCGGTTGGAATACCCTTAGCCTTAAAAAACGTATGCGCCATCGCCCCTCCAATTAAGAACACGTCCGCCTTGGCCAGGAGCGATTTGATCACGTCGATTTTGTCGGAGACCTTGGACCCGCCCAAAATCACCAAGAACGGCCGACTAGGATTTGCCAAATCCTCATGCAGGTACTCAAGCTCGCGCTCCATCAACAGGCCCATGGCTGCCTGCGGCAGATACTTGGCAACTCCAGCCGTGCTTGCATGTGCGCGATGAGCCGCGCCGAAAGCATCATTGACGTAAACATCCCCCAATTTCGCGAGCTCTTGCGCAAATCCGTCGTCATTCGCCTCCTCCTCCTTGAAGAAGCGCACGTTCTCCACGAGCAGCACGCCCCCATCCGGCAACGCCTTCGAGGCCGCTTCCGCGCCGGTTCCAATCACCTCCGGGCTGAACTTCACAGGCGGCGGAATCATCTGAGCCAAATGGTCCGCCACCGGTCTGAGAGAGTACTTAAGATTGGATTGCCCCTTGGGGCGGCCAAAATGCGCCAGCAGGACCACCTTCGCTCCTTTTTCCCGTAACAATTCGATCGTGGGAAGGCTCTCACGAATTCGGGTGTCATCCGTAACCCGGATCTTCCCACCAATTTCCTCGGTGGGAACATTGAAGTCGACACGAAGCAGCACGCGCCGACCTTTTACCTCAAGGTCGCGAACTGATAGTTTCACCATATTTTCCGCCCAGTTACAGGATGTGCTTCAGCAGATCAACACAGCGATTTGAATAGCCCCATTCGTTGTCGTACCAACTAATCAATTTGAAGAAGCGATTGTTGAGTTCGATGCCGGACCCGCCATCAAAGATACTGGAGTACGGGCTGTGCAAGAAATCTGTAGAGACAACCTCCTCTTCGGTATAAGCCAAAACACCCTTCAAGTAGGTTTCACTGGCTCTTTTCATGGCGGCGCAGATATTTTTATAGCTGGTCTCTTTCACCGTGCGCACGGTGAGATCGATCACCGAGACTGCTGGCGTGGGAACGCGGAAAGACATCCCCGTGAGTTTTCCTTTGACCTCAGGGCAAACAAGACCGACGGCCTTTGCCGCCCCTGTCGTCGAGGGAATCAGATTGATCGCCGCGGCGCGACCGCCTTTCCAGTCCTTGCGGGAAGGCCCATCGACAGTCTTTTGCGTGGCGGTGTAACTATGCACGGTGGTCATCAGCCCTTCTTCAATTCCCAAACCTTCCTTCAATAAAACGTAGACGACCGGCGCCAGACAGTTCGTGGTACAGCTCGCATTCGAAATAATGCGATGTTTCGATCCATCGTACTTCTCGTGGTTCACACCGATGCAGACTGTGATGTCTTCGCCCTTCGCGGGAGCTGTGATCAACACTCTTCTAGCGCCTGCTTCCAGATGACCTTTCGCCTTGTCGGCCGACGTAAACAACCCGGTCGACTCAATCACAATTTCGCAGCCCAGCTTTGCCCAAGGCAGTTCTGAGGGCCCCTCCTTTACCGCCAGGCAACGAATCTTGTGCCCGTTCACGACAAGCAAGTCGTCGCTTTCGAGCTCCGGGTTCGACTTTTCGCTGGAAACCTCGCCTTGGAACCGGCCTTGCGTGGAGTCGTACTTCAAGAGATAGGCCAGATTGTCTGCAGGAACCAGGTCGTTCAAGGCAACCACGTCGATCTCTTTAGCGAGCAAGCCTTGTTCGACAAGTGCGCGAAAGACCAGACGCCCAATCCGCCCAAAGCCGTTAATTCCTATTTTCGTCATGGTGAGTACCCCTCAGAGATTTAAGTTTTGAAAGACAGAGCCAATAAATCTCGGATGGCTATTCACCGTCAACCACAAGATTCGCAAAGATCGATCAGCTAACCGGCGCGCGTTGCAACTTGGCGACGCGGCAGAGATGGCTCTCCGGCTACACAGGAAATAGCGCTGACTTTTGGCCGAAGAGTTCAACGGCTTCTTTCGACCGACTGATCCGGCGCTTCCAACGCTGACGCGCAACACCAGCCTGAGACCTTCGAGCCGTAAATGGACTAGTCGACTACCGTTTCGACTTCTGCCTAGTTTCGCCCCTAGGCCGGAGCCTCAGTCAGACCGCCTACCCCTTCCGGCTGGGGCCGAGTTGTCTCTGGAGGGCGATCGTCTCGATTTGCAGGCGAGATCGGTGGAGGCGGGCTAATAAGCCTGCCGTTGTTCAGGATTTCGCGGATCTGA
>JAFAQT010000022.1 GCA_019246215.1 Verrucomicrobiota bacterium | reverse complement strand
AGTGTGATCCGACCAATTGTCATGCAATAATACTATTGTATTATTGCTATACAAGTCACGGATATACTGCACTAGGCGTGAGCGAGGGGCATATCCGCGGCGATAAGTGAGAAACGAGCAATGACGCTTTTCAAGCCAACCTGCGGGGCCGGCAGCAATTTGGCCGACCTTCCGTTGCTCGCTCCCACGTACGGATCTAAGTACGCTCGTTGCTCAGGTATGGAAAATTGGCCAAATTGCCGACGGCGGTGTGCCTCCCAGTTTTGACAAGTATGCACTAGCCAGAGAGCTTAGACGACAATTTCTGGGTACGGAACTCTTGTGCTTCCTGTAGTGCCGGCGAAGGGGAAGTGAGTTCAGCAAGATAGTTTTCAAGCTCCGCCGCACGGTGATCAGGGGTATGCTCTCTTAGAAAACGTTCTCGCGCAGCTTGGCCGATCTTCAAGATTGTGCGTTCAGGCTCCGTTTGGATGATATCCAGGACTTCATTGGTCGATGCTGCAACCAGGATCTCCTTCCCGGGTTCGAAGAAGGTCTCGAGGCCTGTCCAAGGGTCACTGATAATGGCTGTTCCGCACGCGGCTGCTTCAAAGAGGCGCACGCTGGGCGAAAAACCTGCCTTGGCCATTGGGCCCCGGGTTAGATTCAAAGTGAATCGCTGCTGATTATAAAATTCCCTGTGATCAAGACAAGGGAGATGTAAGACGCGAGAGAGGTTCGTTGGCCAACGTATATCGGATGGATATTGAGAGCCCGCTACAATGAACCTGCCAGAAGAATAGGCATTGGCAGGCGTTAACAGCAGACTTTCAAACCGGCTATGTCGATCGGCGCTGTAGGTCCCGATATAACCCAGGTCCCAAAGCTTTTTGACACGTTGCGGATAATAGATGTCCGGGTCAGCCGAACAATAGAGGGGCCGGACCATTTGCGCGCCAAGCTGCGATTCGAGCCGATCGAGGAAAGGCCCGCCAGTAAAGGAAAGATAAAGATCAAAACGAGGTATCAGATCGGGCGAAAGATATTCGTAATCTCCCCTGGCCAGCTTGGCCAGCGTCACCGGAGTATCTATGTCGTAGAAGGCGATTGGTCCCTGCGCAACCCGAGTGACCCAGTCTGCTACAGCTACACCGTCTGGAACGTAGGACCCTACAACGATACAATCAGCTGATTTGATCTCGGCTCGAAAACGGCGTTTAAGATCGGCTAAAGTTTTATAAAGGTGCAATTTACAGAAGGGAGGGGCCGCCATGTCCCGCTGGTTTGCGTACCACTCCACATCACGTTCCAGGAAAAGTATCTCGTGCTTGCGGACTGACAGTGCGCGCACAAGGGAGCGATAGGTCGTGGCATGGCCGTTTCCCCAGGTAGATGTAATGGAAAGTCCAAATATAACGATTTTCATTTTCCAAACGTCGACTTGAGAATGGTCTCCAGTGTCTTTGCTCGATGAGAATAGGTGTGGTCGTGTTGCGCTCTGCGATAGGCAGCTTGACCAATCGTGCGCGCGGTATCGGCGGTCAAAGAACGCATCGTCTCACTCACTTCGTCCCCGCCGTTCGCGATCAGGATTTCCTTACCCGGTTCGAAGAAGTAATCTATTCCAACCCAGTTATCCGAGATAACGCAAGCGGCGGCGCCCGCGGCTTCAAAAACTCGCGTCGCAGGTGAAAATCCGTATCTTGCCATGCTATGGCGGTTGACGTTTAAGACCGCGAGCGGGCTGCAGTTAAAACAGTTATGGGCGGCAGTGGATAGATGTCCGAGATAGTTGACATTATGAGGCTTTGGCTTGTCGCTCCATCCGTTGCCAGCCAATAAAAATCGTTTGTCCGATAAAGCACCAGCGGGTCTAAAGAAAAATTCATCGATTCGCGCTTCACGGTCGGGTAGTCGGTTACCGAGAAAGCTTAGGTCGGCTAGGAACTCCTTCTCCGATTTGACAGGATAATGGGTGTCCGGATCAAAGCCGTTGTAGATTGGAAAGCATGCCCTGGCGCCGCATTTTTTGTAAGCATCAACTACGGACTTACCGCCGCCATATGTGAGCACCATATCGAAGCGAGGTATAAGCTTTTTGAACGGATCATCTGGTTCTCCTTGGACTCGGTCCAAGGTTGCTGGAGCGTCTACATCCCAAAAGGAAATAATCTGCCAAGGGCGACGCATCTCGAGCACGGCCCTCTCCAACAGGTCGTCAAATACTCCAACACCGCTGGCCTTAATGACCCAGTCCGCGCCACCTGCTGATTCCACCTGCTGCAAAGCCGCGCTGCTCGCATTTGGATAGACCACGACCTTCACCCAAGCTGGAAGAACGAGGTCACGGTGAGCTTGACGATCGAATGCGTCCGGCTCGTAGAATGTGATCGAATGGCCCATGCCGTTCAGGGCCCGTACAATACCGCGATAATAGGTAGCGGCGCCGTTCCAATAGGCTGAAAGAATGCTAGACCCAAAGAAGGCGATTTTCATCGTCCGAAATTCTCTCGGTTAGGGGATCCATGCTTAGCGAGTACCTCACAATAGATGTTGAAATAACGCGAGCCGATTTCCTGCGGCTGCAATTCGACG
>JAFAQT010000006.1 GCA_019246215.1 Verrucomicrobiota bacterium | reverse complement strand
CGCTTGACGCACAACCACGAAACCGGAAGTTAAATTCGCCTTCGCAATTGTCGCACGAATCTCCTGAAACGACACGTTTCGGAGGTCGTTCCACTCCATTAGACAATGTGTTGTCCGGTTTGCTCAGCTGCGCGATTGCTTTTCGGAGACGTCCAGCGCACCGAGAAGTCGGCCCATTGCCTCCCATTCCAAAGGAGTATACGATTTTCAGATCGGGGCGAGCGCCCGCTATTCACCGCACGGGGATGAAAAGCTGGAACCCTGTTGCGGCACGCATCCTCCGCCGGGCGGGTCCCCTGACACCACGTGGCAGGAGAGCTGAGGAGTTCATGAGCTTCATTCTATTTCTGTTCTGTTGTCCATACCTTCGCTCCACCCGGAAGGAACTCTAAATTAAGGATATTCACGACGACCAAGAACTTCAGTCCAAAAGCAAAGAAAACGGAAATCTATGTCAATCTTGTGCGGCGAGGCAGACTCTTTAACCTCCACTCAGTGTCCATCTGGCAACGCTCCGAAAAGTCTCCCGGCTCGCCCGAACACCCGCGCCTTACCGTCGATACACTGTGACTGCTACTGATCAAACGCATTCATGATTCGCGGATCTGTGCCTGACCGAAAAACATGTATCGCCCGACAAAATCCCGTAACGGTCGGGTCAGCCGCCGCGCCGTTGCGAAACTCGAAGGCAATCCCCCGTGTCCGATCTACATACATCTCGACATCCTTTTCGTTGCGATCGCCACTCAAAGCATAGGTGAGGTCCTCGTCTATTCGGAGATTTGGGAAACGGTCAATGATCTGTGAGAAGCTGTTCCGGATTGAGACCCCGGAAGCCGTCCGGAAAAAGGGAGCAGTGACCCGGATTTGTCGGACCACCGAAGCTCCGCTAAGATCGGGTTGCTCCCGTGTGAAATAGACTTCCAGCTCGTCGAAACCGTTCTGCCGTCTGCCTTCAAACGCCGGACCCGATCGCCAGATTTCCCAAAGGCGGCCGTCCATCCCAGTGTCGGATAACTTAGGTGCTCCAAGGCTCGCATGCACTTCCTCAAGTCTCTGGCCAAGGAGAACTGTGCCAATCCCTTCTCCGGGGGTGATGATTGCAGCTGCTCCTTGGCCGAGCGCGCTCACAATGCTGAGGGACCAGAGGAGTAGCGCGGCGACGCTCTTGAAGAACCCGACTCGGATGATCAACATGGCTCACCTCCAACCCGTTTCGTGCCGATTTCAAGCACGAACTCGTTTCTGGGGTTTCTGCGAGGTTCAAGCCACCTATATTGAAAGATGCCAAGAAGCTTCGCCCGGCTGATCAAAAAAGAGCATATCCGGAACAGATGTAAAAAAAAAAACACTGTGAACAGGGTTGTCCAGACAGCGGGAATCGCGAGATAAGCCGTTCGGAGCACGCGCCCGGAGCAGCGCCGATGGCAGATCTTATGAGAGTGAATATGGCACAGCATCTGCTCGAGAAGTGCCAACTAACCCTTGGCAATCCCACACTCAGAAATTCCATGAAGAAAAGCAAGTTTTTGAGACTTCTTACCCTTGCGAGCTGTTTAACGGCTGCCACTGTTCCCGCACTTACGGGGGCGGAGTCGGGCCAACCGATTAAGGTCGGAATTCTCCATTCGTTATCGGGTACTATGGCCATTTCCGAGACATCGCTCAAAGATGTTGCGCTCATGACCATCGAAGAAATCAACAAGAGCGGCGGCGTAATGGGACGACAACTTGAACCGGTGGTCGTCGACCCGGCCTCGAATTGGCCGCTATTCGCAGAGAAGGCACGTCAACTCTTAAGCCAGAACAAGGTGGCGGTCGTCTTCGGTTGCTGGACATCCGTTTCGCGGAAGTCGGTCCTGCCAGTGTTTGAAGAGCTCAATGGTCTTTTGTTTTACCCCGTGCAGTACGAGGGCGAAGAGATGCAAAAGAATGTCTTCTACACCGGCGCGGCACCAAATCAGCAGGCAATCCCAGCTGTAGAATATCTCATGAGCAAGGAAGGCGGTGGCGCGAAGCGCTTCTTTTTGCTGGGAACGGATTATGTCTATCCCCGGACAACCAACAAAATCTTGCGTGCTTTCCTGCATTCGAAAGGGGTGCTGGACGCCGATATCAACGAAATATATACGCCGTTCGGTCATTCTGATTACCAGACGATCGTAGCCGACATTAAAAAGTTCTCGCAGGGGGGCAAGACCGCGGTGATCTCGACTATCAACGGCGATTCGAACGTTCCGTTTTACAAGGAGCTCGGCAACCAGGCGCTGAAAGCGACTGACGTACCGGTAGTCGCGTTTTCGGTCGGCGAGGAGGAGCTTCGAGGCATCGATACGAGGCCGCTGGTTGGCAACCTTGCGGCTTGGAACTACTTCATGTCCCTCAAAAATCCGGCCAACAATGCGTTCAAGAAGGAGTGGTTTGCCTACGTGCAGGAGCACAACCTAGCAGGCGGCGACAGACGTGTGACAAACGACCCGATGGAAGCGACTTACGTTGGAATGCACATCTGGAAGCAAGCCGTTGAAAAAGCAGGCACGACCGACGTCGACAAGGTGATCGCGGCGGCATACGGCCAGAAATTCAATGCACCTTGTGGATTCGAAGAAGAGATGGATGCGAATCATCACCTGCATAAGCCGGTGATGATTGGTGAAATCCGTGCGGACGGACAATTCAACGTGGTCTGGAAAACAAGAGGCACAGTCCGAGCGCAACCCTGGAGTCCTTTCATCCCGGGCAATGAGAGTAAGCCAGACCGCCTTTCGAACCTTTTGCCACTCGACTTCGGAACCGAGACCGCGACCGCGCAAAACGTAAACCGTTGAATCGTTTAACTCCGCCCTGCTGCAGGAGAAAATGCCACGCTCTTGCTGTTCAATTCTTCTTGCTCTCCTTGTTGTAATCGGGGAGAGCACGCGCGTCCTGGCCCTGACCGCTGACGAACTCAAGCCGTTGGCTGAAGACGACTTCGATGCTAAGTCGCAGGCACTCGATCATATCATCGCTGCAGCCGACGCGACCGCGCTCCGGCTGCTTGAAGCTATGGAACAGGAAAACGTGGTCGCAACATCGGATGACCGCGTGTTGATTCAAAAGGGAGATGTTCTCACGGATCCGATAGCCGGTGCGCCCGTGGCCCTTCAGGCAAGCGACGTACAACCAATCACGTTGAACAATCTGCTTCGCGCGCGGGTCGCCAGCGGTTTGAGTGGGCTCAAACTGCAGGCGCCGGATCACTCCGTGCGTGAAAAGGCGATCAACGATTTATTCCTGGCACCGGATCCGGCGGCCAAGCCGCTGATCGAGGCGGCCCGCAGGAGGGAAACCGACCCAGCATTGAAAGCGCGACTGGATCAGCTCTGGGCTCTGACAGCACTCCAGGATCCTGACGCATCCAAAAGACTGCAGGCGGTCGAGTTGATCGGCCAACGTAAAGATCCGCAAATGCGGAGCCTTTTGTTTCCGCTGGTCACAAAACGAACGGATGGAACTTACGCTGAAACCGACGAGAAAGTCCGAGCGGCGGCCACCAATGCCCTGGAATTGATGGCCTTCGAGCAATGGAAAATCGAGATGATAGGCACGTTATTTGCAGGTCTCAGTCTTGGGAGCATTTTGCTGCTGGCTGCGCTTGGATTGGCCATCACCTACGGTTTAATCGGCGTCATCAACATGGCGCACGGTGAGTTTTTGATGATCGGCGCCTACGCCACCTATGTTGTACAGGAATTTTTCCGAAGTCATTGGCCGGGGACATTCGACTGGTATCCGCTAGCGGCGGTCCCGACATCGTTTTTAGCCGCGGCACTCGCCGGATTCATTCTTGAACGAAGCGTTCTCCGATTTTTGTACGGCCGTCCGCTCGAAACTCTGCTTTCCACTTTTGGCATCAGCCTCGTGTTGATTCAAACGGTGCGAATGTTATTTGGCGCACAAAACGTCGAAGTGTCGAATCCATCCTGGATGAGCGGAGGCGTTGGGTTAATGCCGAATCTGATTCTGCCCTTTAATCGGATCACGATCATGGTATTCGCGCTGACGGTGGTTGGGATCGCTGCTCTTGTTCTCAATAAAACCCGATTAGGACTTTATATTCGAGCGACTACACAGAACCGCAAGATGGCAGCTTGCTCCGGCATCCCAACGTGGCAGGTCGACAGCTACGCTTTCGCTTTTGGCGCAGGGATCGCGGGTCTGGGCGGATGCGCGCTTTCCCAAATCGGGAATGTCGGTCCCGATCTGGGCCAGAACTACATCATCGATTCGTTCATGGTGGTAGTGCTGGGAGGTGTCGGCCAGTTGGCCGGTACGATCATTGGCGCAATGGCCCTAGGGGTCATCAGCAAAGTGATAGAACCATTCTGGGGTGCAGTTCTGGCGAAGATTGCAGTGCTTGTTTTAATAGTGTTGTTCATTCAGAAACGTCCTAGAGGTTTGTTCGCTCTCAAGGGACGCAGCGTGGAGGTTTGAAATGGCGATCGCTATGGTCGAACCCCCGCCATCGCTGATCCTTCCGGCCCGGCAGCCGATATTGAGCCCGCTTTCCTGGCGAATCCTAATCAGCGTTGTCATCACAGTTCTCGCGCTGGTGCCGATCTGCACGCTGCTGGTACCGGAGCAAAGCCCGTTTCACCTTTCGGCATACGCACTGACACTGGTAGGCAAAATCATGTGCTACGCCATCGGTGCGTTGGCGCTCGACTTAGTCTGGGGGTATTGCGGAATCCTGAGTCTGGGCCACAGCCTGTTCTTCGCACTCGGTGGCTATATGATGGGCATGTACCTCATGCGCTCCATTGGACTCGATGGTGTCTATCACAACCATCTTCCTGACTTTATGGTGTTTTTGGACTGGAAAGCGTTGCCCTGGTATTGGCACGGAACCGATCACTTTGTTTATGCCGCGCTGCTGGTGATATTGGTTCCAGGCTTGCTGGCATGGATTTTCGGATTCTTTGCTTTCCGCTCCCGGGTTAAGGGTGTTTATCTGTCGATTATCACGCAGGCGTTGACGTTTGCAGCCATGCTTTTGTTCTACCGCAACGAGACCGGGTTTGGCGGTAACAATGGATTCACCGATTTCAAACGGATTCTCGGCTTTCCGATCGCTGCCATCGGCACACGGGCCGGCCTGTTTATGATAACCTTCGCCACCCTGGTCGGCGGCTTTCTCTCTTGCAGATATATCGTCACGTCGAAGCTGGGCCGTGTCATTACCGCAGTGCGCGATACCGAATCTCGCTTGATGTTTCTAGGTTACAATCCGCTGGGTTATAAGCTGTTCGTCTGGACATTCTCTGCTGTCTTATGTGGGATTGCCGGGGCATTGTACGTGCCGCAAGTCGGAATCATTAACCCGAGCGAGATGTCTCCGGGAAACTCCATTGAGATGGCTATCTGGGTCGCAGTGGGCGGACGCGGAACTCTGATCGGACCGATTCTCGGTGCGTTTATCGTCAACGAGGCGAAAAGTTTCCTCACTGCGTCGTTGTCGGACTACTGGCTGTTTTTTCTCGGTGCGATGTTCGTGATTGTGCCGCTCTGGCTGCCGAAAGGCGTCGTTGGAGTGTTCCAGCGGCTGCGCAACAAGCAATGATCCGACGATGCGCAACGCAAAATTGAACGGGTCAACTGCCGATACCGGGGATGTCACCGGCTTGGCGCACGTGAGCGTTTCGGGCGAAGTTGACCTTTCGCACGGGATTATCCTTTACCTGGAGGATGTCAGTGTCAGCTTCGATGGATTCAAGGCTCTGAACGGATTATCGCTGTCGGTCGACAGTGACGAACTGCGGTGCATCATTGGTCCAAACGGCGCAGGCAAAACAACGATGATGGATGTCATTACCGGCAAAACAAAACCGGATACTGGCCGCATATTTCTGGGCCAGACCATAGATCTACAACGTCTTGACGAGCCAGGAATCGCTGGCGCCGGCATCGGGCGAAAGTTTCAAAAACCGACCGTCTTTGAACGACACACTGTCTGGGAAAATCTCGATCTGGCGATGCATGAAGATAAGCGATGGTTTCACACGCTTCGATCCAAGCTCACCAGCGCTGCGCTCGCCAGGATCAGAGAAACGCTCGCATTAGTTCGGCTTCAAAAGGAAGCCTACCGCCAAGCCGGTGAACTTTCTCACGGACAGAAGCAGTTGCTCGAAATCGGGATGCTGCTCATGCAGGAGCCGCGGCTTTTGCTTCTGGATGAGCCTGCCGCCGGGATGAGCGACAACGAAACGGCACAGTTGGTGGAACTGCTAAACCACCTCCGTGGCAAGTGCTCAATGATGGTTGTTGAACATGACATGGATTTCGTGGCTGCGCTGAGCGGCGCTGAAGGCAAAGTGACCGTGCTTGCCGAAGGAACTGTGATCGCAGAAGGCACGCTGGACCACGTCAAGCGCGACCAACGCGTGATCGATTCTTACCTGGGTCGCTGATGAACACATGGAGTGCTCAGAGCTCAGAAACGTCGAACGCTGAACGCCAATTGCCTTTCCTATGCTCGAAGTCGACTCGGTAAACCAATATTATGGCGGAAGTCACATCCTGAGAAACGTGACTTTCACGCTGCCAAGCGGTCAGCTCACCGTTTTGCTGGGCCGGAACGGCGTTGGAAAAACAACGCTCTTGCGATGTTTAATGGGAGTAGTGGCAATCCGGACCGGGAAAATTCACTGGAACAAGAAGCCGCTCGAAAAACTGCCTCCGTACAGCCGAGTGAAAAACGGACTTGCCTACGTTCCTCAAGGGAGAGATATCTTCCCACGCTTAAGCGTGGAAGAAAATCTCCTCGTGGGCGCCGCAGGTAATCGATCGGTCCGGACGGTTCCAGAGGAAATCTACAAACTTTTTCCTGTCCTGAAATCGATGAAGAGTCGGCGGGGCGGCGATTTATCTGGCGGCCAACAACAGCAATTGGCGATTGGACGCGCTCTCATGGGCCAACCCCAATTACTCATTCTCGACGAACCGACCGAAGGCGTTCAACCATCGATCATCCAGGAGCTAGGGAGAACACTTCGCCATATCGTCACCGAAATGAATCTGACCATACTATTAGTGGAGCAATACTACGACTTTGCCAAACATCTTGCAGATCGGTATCTTGTCATGAGCCGAGGAGAAATGGTGGCGAGCGGTTCAGGAGCTACTATGGACCAGGATGGAGTTCGCCACATGATCTCCGTGTAATGCGAGCAAGGGAGGCTCCCGCTTTGCGCGGTTTAGGTGAACGGTTGCATCGCCTTATGTTCGTTAGATCCCCCAACCCGAACGACCGATGGCCGGCTGAACTCCACCTGCGGTTTGCGCGTAAAAGAATGCGCACCTTCTTGGTGGAGAAACGTCATTTTGGTCCTTTGCTTGTGCAGAAGGCGATCTATCCTGAGGGCCAGGAGATTTGTCACACGGTCATTGTTCATCCGCCAGGCGGAATAGCAGGAGGCGACGAATTGACTGTCGAGATAGATCTGGAGACGAACAGCAGCGCGGTCATCACTACTCCAGCCGCCGCAAAATGGTATAAGGCGCCACGCCGTCGATGCCGGCAAGAGACTACCGTCCGCCTGGCTCAAGGATCGACTCTCGATTGGTTGCCTCAAGAGAATATTTTTTATAACGCTACCCACGTTGATTCAACTTTTACGCTGCAGATGGAACCTGGAGCGACGGCAATCGGCTGGGATATCGGATCGCTTGGTCGAGCGGCCTCCGGGGAACAGTGGTTGGAGGGCTCTCTTCGTTTTGTCACTTCCATCAAACGGACGGACGGAACGCCACTTTGGGTCGAACGGTTGCTGCTCGATGCCTCCAGTTCTCTCCGGGAGGCATATCAAGGCCTTTACGGATTTAGCGCTTTCGGTACCATGTGGGCGACTGGCTCCGGCTGCATGGCTACAGTCGCGGAAGAGATTGTTTCCCACTTACTACTCGAAACTGAGTTACGGGCAGGTGTGACCTCCTTTCCGGAGGGGGTATTACTCATCCGAGCTCTGGCGCAGGATGCCGAACGATTGCGCCAGATGATGATAGATTGCTGGCTGCGTTTGAGGCCGCTTGTGCATGGACTACCCTCCCAGCGCCTTCGACTCTGGGCCACGTGAAATCATCGACATTTAACGCTGACTAACTAAACTTCGAGCGTCGCATGAATTTTACTCCAAGAGAAAAAGATAAATTGTTGATCTTCACTGCCGGGCTCTTGGCAGAAAAGCGCCTGGCGCGCGGGTTGAAACTAAATCATCCCGAAACAGTCGCCTATCTGACCACGGCGCTCTTGGAAGGCGCTCGAGACGGGAAGACGGTCGCGGAGTTGATGCACTACGGTACCACGGTGCTGAGGTCAGAGCAGGTTATGGAAGGCGTTGCTGAAATGATTCAGGAAATTCAAGTCGAAGCGACGTTTCCTGACGGGACAAAACTCGTCACGGTTCACCATCCGATCATTTAACCTGCCACTCGAGTTAGATCTTCGTCTCTCAGATTAAATTCATCGCCTCTCCGATTTATTGCATAAGGCAACCAATCCATGATTCCTGGGGAAATTATAACAGCTGGCGGCGAGATCGAACTGAACACTGGTCGTAAAACAATCACGCTAACAGTCGCCAACACAGGTGACCGACCGATTCAGGTGGGTTCACATTTTCATTTTTACGAGGTCAACACGGCACTGCACTTTGACCGCGATCAATCCCGCGGTTTCAGGCTCAACATCACTTCCGGCACCGCCGTGCGATTTGAACCGGGACAGAGACGCACAGTCGAACTGGTCGAAGTCGCGGGAGACAGAATCATCTACGGCTTTAACGGCTTGGTCATGGGCAAGCTCTGACCGCCGACCTTTCTTGTCACAGATCAGGTATGAAAATCTCTCGCCATGCATACGCGGAAATGTTTGGGCCCACCACCGGAGATCGGGTGCGTCTTGCCGATTCGGAGCTGTTTATCGAGATCGAGCGCGACTTTACGGTCTACGGAGAAGAAGTGAAATTTGGCGGTGGCAAAGTGATTCGGGATGGGATGGGCCAATCCCAGCGCACTTCCAAAGATGCCGTCGACACCGTGATCACAAACGCTGTAATCCTCGATCAAAGCGGGATCGTGAAAGCTGACATCGGCATTAAAAGCGGCCGTATCTCAGCCATTGGGAAGGCAGGAAACCCCGATATCCAGCCGGGCATCACGATCGTGATCGGACCCGGAACAGAGGTGATCGCAGGGGAAGGAAAGATAGTCACTGCGGGAGGCATCGACACTCACATCCACTTTATCTGCCCCCAGCAAATCGAGCATGCGCTTGCTTCCGGAGTCACAACCCTGATTGGAGGCGGTACCGGGCCTGCGCACGGGACATTTGCCACCACCTGCACCCCTGGCCCATGGCACATCGAGCGGATGCTCCAGGCCGCGGATGGGTATCCCATTAACCTCGGTTTTCTTGGCAAAGGCAACGCAAGCCAACCAGAGCCATTGCGCGATCAAATCGAGGCAGGCGCCCTCGGATTGAAGCTACACGAAGATTGGGGAACAACTCCCGCAGCAATCGACAACTGTCTCTCGGTGGCAGAAGAAACGGATACGCAGGTCGCGATTCACACCGATACGTTGAACGAAGCGGGCTTCGTTGAGACGACTATCGCGGCGTTCAAGGGCCGGACGATTCACACCTATCACACCGAAGGCGCGGGTGGCGGACATGCCCCCGACATCATCAAAGTTTGCGGCGAATCGAACGTTCTGCCCTCTTCCACAAATCCGACGCGACCGTACACTATTAATACCCTGGATGAGCACCTGGATATGTTGATGGTGTGCCATCACCTAGATCCCGCGATCGCCGAAGACCTGGCCTTTGCTGAGTCCAGGATTCGGCGGGAAACGATCGCCGCTGAAGATATCCTGCACGACCTGGGTGCCCTCTCGATGATGTCGAGCGACTCGCAGGCAATGGGACGAATCGGTGAAGTGATAACCCGCACCTGGCAAACCGCGCATAAGATGAAAGTCCAGCGCGGATCGCTCGCTGGCGACCAGTTGCAAAACGATAATCAGCGGGTAAAGCGTTACGTTGCCAAGTACACGATTAATCCGGCGATTGCTCACGGGATCGCGAATGAGATCGGTTCAGTCGAAGTCGGAAAATGGGCTGATCTGGTATTTTGGGATCCTGCGTTCTTTGGGGTGAAGCCGACGCTGATCCTCAAAGGTGGAATGATCAACCTGGCGCTTATGGGTGACCCGAATGCTTCGATACCGACTCCGCAGCCAGTGCATTATCGCGAAATGTTCGCCACTCACGGAGCCGCGCTCAATCTAACTTCGCTCACGTTTGTCTCTCAGGCCGCTGAGGCCGCCGGCATTGCGGACCGATACGGGCTGCGGAAACGGTTGGTGCCGGTCCAGGGCATCCGATCTCTACGCAAAAGAGACATGATTCACAATAACTACCAGCCAAAAATCACGGTAGATCCGGAAACCTATCAGGTGGTCGCAGATGGTGAACTCCTCACCTGTGAACCCGCAAAAATCCTGCCGATGGCACAACGCTATTTTCTGTTTTGAATTTGCGCCAGATTTTCTCCAGCGCCAATGCTACGGATTGAAAGATATGCTGATCGCGAAGTAGACGAAGCGGAACTGCATGGCCTCCCGAAGCTTGTATTGCCGTTCGACCTTCGGCGTAAGAGCCGCTTTCGAACAACGCTCGCCAACGGGACTGAAGCGGCGCTGTTCCTGCAACGTGGATCGGTGCTGCGCGACGGCGATCTTTTGGAAGCAGAAGACGGCACTTTGATCAGAGTCGAATCGGCCCCAGAGAATATCCTCTTCGTTACCGCTGACTCGCCTTATGCCCTGATCCGTGCGGCGTACCATTTGGGAAACCGACACACTCCAGTTGAGCTCGGAGAAGACTATCTTAAGCTCGAACCCGATCCGGTCCTGCAGGAGATGCTGGTGCAACTTGGTGTCACGGTTCGCGAGCAAACATCTCCGTTCCAACCCGAGCCTGGAGCCTATGGCGGCGGGCATCGAGGTCTGCATTCACACGATGATTCCCACCGCGACGAGCATCCGTAAGTTGATCGGGATTCTTCACTTGGCTTCCCCGGTCCTCCCGATCGGCGCGTTCAGCTATTCGCAGGGACTGGAGGGAGCGGTCGATGCTCGAGTGGTTCATGACGCAACGAGCGCTCAGGCCTGGATACGAAGCGGCCTCGAGCATGTCCTCCTCACGAACGAACTCCCGATGCTGGCGATCCTTTATCGTGACTGGGAAGATGAAAACTATTCCGAGATCAACCGCTCCAACGCCTGGTTTCTCGCCAGCAGAGAATCGTTCGAGTTGCGCCAGGAAACTGAACAAATGGGGTGGTCGCTGGCCCAGCTTGCTTTGTCCTTGCGATGGCATGATAACGCGCGGCAGATCGCACTGCGCTCGTTGAAGCCGATCTGTTTGCCGGCAGCTTTCGCGTATGCCGCCGGAGCCTTGTGCATCGACCTGGAATCCTGCGTTGCGGCCTACTGTTTCAGCTGGATAGAAAACCAGGTAGCCGCCGCTCTGAAGACGGTTCCGCTGGGTCAAATTGCGGGGCAGAAAATTCTTTTCGCCATGCACACACTTATCCCCGAAGTGGTGCTCCGCGCCATCAACACGACCCCAGACCAGATTTCCACCTTTGCTCCCCATCTCGGAATCATATCATCGCGCCATGCATATCAGTATTCGCGGCTGTTTCGTTCCTGACCCAAAAACCAGAGAGCTAAACCACTGATTTCATAGCGCGTCGACGCGGCAGCCAGAAAGCACGATGAGCAATCTCCAACGCACAAAACGCAATCCGCCCTTGCGTGTCGGCATCGGCGGACCGGTGGGATCCGGTAAAACGACTCTGGTCGAAAAGCTATGCAAATCACTGCGAGACAGGTACGACCTCGTCGTGATCACGAATGATATTTACACCAAAGAGGACCAGCGACTCTTGATTGTGGCCGGCGCCTTGCCTGCTGAACGAATTCTGGGAGTGGAAACCGGAGGGTGTCCGCACACCGCGATTCGCGAGGACGCGTCGATCAATTTGGAAGCCGTCGATCGGATGCTCCAGAGGTACCCGGACACCGACCTGGTGTTTATAGAATCGGGCGGCGATAACTTAGCCGCGACTTTCAGCCCGGAACTCTCGGATTTGACGATCTATGTCATCGATGTAGCCGGCGGCGAAAAGATCCCACGAAAAGGAGGACCGGGCATCACCAAATCCGATCTTCTGGTGATCAACAAAATTGACCTTGCCCCCTTCGTGGGTGCCTCCCTGGACGTCATGGAAAGTGACGCGAGAAAGATGCGCGGTGCGCGCCCGTTCGTGATGTGCAATCTGAAGGCGGGCATTGGTCTCCTCGAAATCACGACGTTCATCGAAAAGGAAGGGCTACTCGTTGCCTGAATTTGCGGCGGCACTCCCTTAAATTTGGCCTCACTTGACAAAGTGATATGCCTCCTCCGCAAACTCGACCCAGGGCTTCGCAGTCAAGACGACCCACTCCTTCATCGGCTCTCCGCGGCCGGGGTCGAAGTACTCGCCATGATTTGGAGGCGACCAGCCCATCGATCGCTCTTTGGGAAGCTTTACCACAAACTGACCTGCGGGGATATCATCGCGGAGATCTTTGCCGTCGACCTTTAAGGTTCGGCGCCCAAACCCCTTCCCGCCTCCAAAGGAGAAGGCTTCCACCACGCGGGCGTACTTCGCTTCGCACCCGGAAAATTGCTTGTTCCTGGCCGCCATACATCTCTCGTCACTCACTGGAAGCACTCGCGCACGAGAGCCTACAAATCAAGAAAACGAGCGCAAGCAGCGCGGCGAACTCGCCTCGAAGTCGAAAGGCGACCATAGAAGGTCGACTGCCTACTTGCCTGGCTCAGCGTCCAGTCTAGGATTGATTCATGAATAATTCCTCACTGTTCGCGGAGGCCAAACGGTTCATCCCGGGCGGTGTCAATTCCCCAGTGCGAGCATTTCGAAACGTGGGAGGAGAACCGTTTTTTGTCTCGAACGCCAAGGGATCACACATCTGGGATGTCGAAGGACGCGAGTATATTGATTACGTCGGGACCTGGGGTCCCGCAATCCTTGGTCATGCCCCGGAGCTAGTGGTGGAGGCGGTCCGCGAAACCGCAAAGCGCGGGTTAAGCTTCGGCATACCGAACCCACTTGAGGTCGAGATGGCGCGATTGATTTGCACCTGGGTTCCCTCGGTCGAGAAAGTGAGGATGGTCAACAGCGGGACGGAGGCAACGATGTCGTGCATTCGTTTGGCCCGCGGCGCAACAAACCGCAGGCTTGTCGTCAAATTTGAAGGCTGCTATCATGGGCATGTCGATTCGCTCCTTGTCAAAGCCGGGAGCGGCGCGCTAACCCACGGCAGCCCCGATAGCGCGGGAATACCTCAAGAGCTCGCTGATTTGACGATTGCTATTCCTTTCAATAGTCCGGAGGCGCTCGCCCAGACGTTTCGAAGATTTGGCGAGCAAATCGCGGGAGTCATCGTCGAGGCAGTGCCGGCCAACGCCGGGCTCTTTCTCCCGAGAGCGGGTTTCTACGAAGGATTACGCAGTTTGTGCGACCAGTACAACGCGTTGTTGATCTTTGACGAGGTGATGACGGGCTTTCGGGTCGCCAAGGGTGGATACCAGGAGCTGGCCGGAATTAAACCCGATCTAACAGCAATGGGCAAGGTGATCGGAGGCGGATTACCGATCGGGGCCTTTGGCGGTCGCACAGACATCATGAATATGCTATCTCCAGAGGGTCCCGTTTACCAGGCTGGAACCCTCTCCGGCAATCCGCTGGCGATGGCCGCAGGGCTCAGCCAGTTGCGCGAACTGGAACAGGTGGGCGGCTGGGCTCTGCTGGAGATACTCGGTCAGCAAATGGAGCGAGCCGTCCGGGATTCCCTGAGCAGACGCGGCAAGAACTACCAGTTCAATCGGCTCGGCTCGATGTTCTGCCTTTTCTTCACCGAAGAGCCAGTCTGGAGTTTTGCCGATGCGATGAAATCAGATCTGACGGCGTTTCGCAAATTTTTCCATTTTTGCCTGGAACGAGGAATCTACTTCCCTCCTTCCCAGTTCGAAACGGGGTTCCTCTGCCTGCAACACACGGCCGCCGATCTGGAAAGAACTACAGAAGCGATCGATCGCTTCCTCCACCTGTAGCGGAAATTCCTTACGCCGCCGCCCCGTGCTTGGCTTTTTGGCTTAACGCGCGATGTAATCTGTGGTTACCGCTATCTTGAGCTTCTCGCGCTAAACGCTGAATCCCGCCAAACGGCGGCCGGGGGGCCAAGTCTCAAAGACTTCGAAGTTTTCGATTCGCCAGACCCCATTTTCCTGGGTCATCGTGAAAAGCGCCGGGGTGACCTGACTATGGGCGCTCAAAAAATAGACCTCAACCATCGCCCGATGATTTTCCAAGGAGGTCGAGCCGAAGTACAACATCTGGGGCTGCAAAATTCGACCATACTCGGTGCGGATCTTTGATACATACTGAACAAGAGTGAAATGCTCCTGAACGCGCCTGGATGCCTGCCCGTACGCCCTGCCGAAGTCATCGGAACGGCACGCCTCGAATTGCTGAAAGATCACTCCATACAGCGGTTTTGGGTCAAATTGAGCTTCTTCCCGCTGACGCCACGCGTGTGTCGCAACCGCCGCCGCTGCGCTCACGACAAAAAAACTCATTAAAAGATACGATTTAAGCCGAGGCATCATGCGAGGTTCGAATCCAGCGACCTTAGATAGCTGAAAGAATAAATCCCGGAGCCATGTCCATCCTTCCATTCCGGTTTGATTCCGTATCCGCCGACAACTGCGCAGCGCTTCAACTGAAAGCTCGCCGGAACGAGTTTCAGCGACCCTTTGTACACGTTGTTAAGAATGTCTTTTTCTCCAGCGCAGAAGGCGCACGGACACCGCTTTCTTAAAAATTCAAGAGGAAAATAACTTTCACTTCCGTCAGTCCATCGGAGAGCGAGCTCGTTGCCAATGACCGTCATGTTCTCCAAGGCAAGCTGCATGAGAACCACTGTAGCCATGCTTGCGAAGGGAAACAAGTTGTGAGGGCCGACATTCCCTCAGCTCATTGACTCTGATAGGGATAAAGCTTAGGAAGTAAAAGAATGAGTATCAGCTTTTTCGCCGAATGCACGGTCCTGATTACAGGCGCATCAGCGGGGATCGGTCGCGAGTTCGCCCGGCAACTGGCCCCGGCGGTGAATACGATGGTCCTAGTAGCGCGCCGGAACGAGCGGCTAGCAGCACTTGAAATGGAGTTAAGAATCATTAACCCGCATCTGGAAGTATTTTCCAGACAATTGGACCTCCGCGATCACGCTGCACTCGAAAGGTTTTGTAATTGGCTGGATGAAAGCGGCCTCTCGGTGGATCTGCTCATCAATAACGCCGGACTCGGCGATCGCGGCGCTTTCATCGACAGCGAATGGGAGCGCGTTCTCGCGATGCTGCAAGTCAATATCGAAACGCTGACCTATCTGACGTACCGGATTCTTCCAAGTATGCGCAAATCCGGTTGCGGGGCGATCCTGAATGTGAGTTCAGTGGCAAGTCTTGTGCCGGTTCCCCACCTCGCAGTTTACGCAGCAACAAAAGCTTACGTGACAAGCTTCAGCGAAGCTCTGCGGGCCGAACTTCGAAGCGCGAATATTTCCGTCACTGCTCTTTGCCCGGGTCCGGTCCCGACTGAATTTGATGATGTCGCGCGCCGGGAACCGCAGGTGAATACCGCCGCCGCTGGGCGCGAGATGTTCAGCGTACCGGTCCAGGAGGTCGTGCGTCGTGCACTGAACGCGGTTTCTCGCGATAAGGCACGAATTATTCCGGGTACATTGGTGAATCTGTCGATGACGATTTTCGCCTTCATCCCGATGTACCTTAAACGCTTGATCCTTAACGCTCAGGCGATGCGAGAAAAGGCTTCTTTCGTCTCACCAGCGCACCCAAAATATGAGATCTCAGGCATGATCTAAAGCCGTCGCATGGTTGCCCAGATCTATTATTACCTTTTTGGTTTGGTCGCGATCGCCGGCGGGGCCACGGGTTATGCTCGCGCCAAAAGTAAAGCTTCTCTTTTCGCCGGCAGCATCAGCGGAGCTCTTTTAATTATTGCGGGATTGCTCACTCCAAGCGTTTCCGGCTTCGTTCTTGCGCTGATTGTATCGATTCTTTTGCTGACATACTTCGGCCGATCTTACATGGCGAAGAAAAAATCGGTGCCAGCGATCCCGATGATTGTCCTGAGCGGTATCTGTATCGTATTGACCGCAATCGCCTGGCACGCCGGATAGCGACGTTCATGCGAACTGACTCGCCTCGGCAATCTAGGATCCGAGTCTTCTCCGCAGCTCTGGTGACATTCCTTCTGACGGCTTGTCCTGGACCAAATCCTCGAAGCGTTGAGGCACCAAGCTCTCCATCCCCGACCGTTGCGCACCTTCCAAGTGCGGCGCTAACACCCACTCCGTTGCCCGAAGCGTTTATTCCGTATTCGCGAATGGAAACCGCAAAACTATTCAACGGGATGGAGATCCAGTCGAAAGTGACAACGGTCGAAGGCGCTCCGGCACTCGTCGAGCGCAAGACGCCGGACGCGTACACACTTGAACTCGAGGTCCGAGTGCGGGTACCACAAGCCGCCCAGACTTTGGACCAACTTGCCGCGGCGGACCCGCTGATCGGAACTCTTCTGCCTGGATTAAAGGACGAGCTTCCCACCGCGAAAGTCTCTGATTTTTATCACGGCCTCTATCAACTAAAGGTCGAGGCGGTCAATCGGGCATTGGCCAGGCTCGATCAGGTCGTTTCTCGACACAATTTTTTCGATTGCAACACTATCCTGGAACTACAAGACCCTAAAACAACGCGCAAAGCGCTTTTGATCCAGAGCGACATGGATGTGAATGCGGACGGCTCCGATGCCGACCGCCTTTCCGATGTCGAGGGTTCGACAGCGAACTTTCAGCCGTTTACCAGTTATCGATGGCCTAAGAAAACCAGCAAGGCGAGCCAGTTCATTCCGGAAAGAGAGGAAAAACTGAAACAGCTCCAGTCTGAGTATGACGCGAAGACAACGCCGCCCGAAAGAAAAAAAGTTCTCAAAGATCAGATGGAACAGCTCCTGAAGGAAGTGAACGAATTAAAAAAGTACAGCTTTCTCGTCGCGAAGGCTGATCCATATATCGTGCTGCCAGGATTCATGTTCCGACAACCGAACCAGCCGTTTCAGCCCAGGCTGGGAGATTGCGTCGTCGTCATCTTTCAAGGAAAATTCTACCCAGCGCTTCTGGGCGATGTCGGGCCATCATATAAAATTGGCGAAGCCTCGCTCAGGATCTGCAGCCAGCTCGATCCCCGATCGACTGCGTACAATCGGCCGGCAAGCGATCTGAATATTACCTATATCGTCTTTCCCGATTCTGCCGAAGATCCGCCCGGGCCTCCGGATTTGCAAAAACTACGCGTTCGTTGTTCAACGCTCCTGAACGAGATCGGCGGATATATTGGTGAGCTCTGGAATTGGGAGGATATCCTTTCCAAACCTTCTCCTATCCCGTCCTCTTCCGCGTCCTCTCCTCCAACGCCTTCGGCGCAAGGAAGTGTTACTGGAACGGCAACACCGTAGCGTTTCCGCTGGCAAGCAGCAGCCAGAGTTGCGGGCCTGCCCGGCTCACTCTTCGCGATTGTCGCTCTGACCGCTAAGGAAGTAGGTTCGGGCGCTTTAGTCTATTATCTTCCGTCCTAATGGCCATTGACCCGCCGTACTGCGATACTTCCATGCCGTGCTCCAAAGTATGCTCTTACGCAGCAGAGGACGGCGCTGGAAACCTTGAAGATGGCGGACGCCCCACGCCGATGAATGCCTGTCCATAATTCGCCGGAGGTGGAGAAGAGCGCGCCGCTCAACAATGATTCCGGGACCCGTTCGCTCAAGGACTCGATATGCCGATCGAGCGCTCGGTGCAGCCTGGTGCTGCGACTCGCTGCTCAGCGGATGCCGATCTGCTCTCTGGCCGTTAATCACTGTGGAGGATGATCTCGACGCATTGCCTAAGCAGTTTGCTCGGCGAGTCATCCGCCGAGCAACCCTTGCTTCGGCTAAATGGAACAGCTGTGCTTAATCAAAATGGTAGAGCAAATTGGTAGCTAGACGGCTCGCAGCACAACTGTTTAGGTACTTATTTAGCTAAGTTTCTTTCTTTGGGAGCAGGAGGTCGCATGTTCAAATCGTGCCCGCCCGATCTTCAACGTCTGTTTCTCCAGGAACACCAAAAAATTTGACGGCGGGGGCAAGATGCTTTGGAGTTTCCACCTCACAATCGCCAAAAATAACGTGGAACCTTCTTTTTGTAGAACCGGTATTCGTCGCCAAACTTCCGTTCAAGATAACGCTCCTCGCGAATGATAATGCCGTAATGCACGAGCGGCAGACTAAGCACCAAGAGCAATAGAACCCAATCGAGGGCGGAAAGGATGGCGATGCCGACGAGCGCGATGCTGCCACCGACGTACATCGGATTTCGCGTCCAGGTGTACATGCCCGTGGTCGCGAGCACAAGTGCTGGCTGTGACGGGCGAACGTTTGTGCCGATGCGCCGGAAAATGCGGTTCGCGCCGATTACCATTCCAAGTCCAATGACGCACGCAAAAAAGCCAACCACAATCCTTCCCTGGAGTGGAACATGAGCGACCAGATCCACTGGCACAACGAAGTTGAGTATGATCCCCACTATCAGAATCGAGAGCGGAATCAGCGGTGGGAAAA